>JAHFDY010000160.1 GCA_023248735.1 Myxococcales bacterium | reverse complement strand
AGAAGTCGAGGGTCATGTTCGCCGAGCGTGCCGAGCGACACACCAAACGCGCCTAGTCGGTCGGCCGTAGCCACTTCGTTGAGAGCGCTCACTGAGTCCGCTATCCAGGCCATTGACTCAGTAGTCAATTCGGTTGACGAACAGTGCGGCGCGCAAACCGACGGCAGCATGAGGATCGCTCGCTGTCCGTCGTCATCCCAACGCGAAATGTTGGCCGCTCCGCGATCGCCGATTGCGGCGAATGTGAGGACTTCGCGATTGCCGGTGCGTTCGATTGTCGAAGTGTCGACGGGCCAGGCCGTTGACTGGGTAGGAATGTCGATGACGAGTTTCTTAGGGTCGAGGGTCGCGAGCTCGCGCACCAGGTCCTCACGTGTTTGCAGCCATGGGGGATCGAACTGCTCAAGCGAGGCGATGACGAAGTCGGCGCTCGAGATGACACCCTTTGCGAGACTCGCCGAGCACTTTACGGCGATGGGTCGTTTGGTCGCTTTGCGCGCCTCGCGCAGGAGTCTCGCGTCGCACAGGTCGAGCACAATGCCAGCGGCGCCCGTCCTATTCGCAGCGTCGCGGACGCGTCCCCAGTCGATGTCCTCAGCCTCTTCGGCTGCAATCACGACGTTGAGCCAAGTTGGCGTATTGAGACCCGTCGTCCAAGCGGGGGTCTCCTTCGATAATTGATCGTAAGGCATTACGAATGCGAAGTGAGACGCCCAGACTGAGCTTTCCTTTGCATCCCGTTCGGCGGTGCGATGCCATGGATCAATGTGTGCAAATCGCAATGCCTGAGTGCGGATCGCTTCGTCGGCTTTGCGTTCCGGAGAGCGCTTGTGAGGGCGGTGGGCGAGTCGAGCGTCGAACGATGCGGAAGCCGCTGTGGTCTGTCCAAGAGAGCCGTTACCGAATTTGCCCGGGACGAGACCGAGAAGCAGGAGAGCACCGAAGGCTGAGCAGGCGACAGTCAGAACGGCGAGCGCGCCTTGTACGCGCCGCCATCGCTTGCCGCTGTCGTCCCGAAATACCTGGGGTTCGGGCGCGCTGAGGCTTGTCATCGCCGGCGGTGCGCTTGTGTAAACCCGGCTGGGATAAGCCGATGAGGGTCTTCTCTCCACACAGGTTGGAACGGCAAATGGCTCGTCCGCTTGACCTATTCGTACACGCAGACGCTCCTTTCGGCCGATAGGTGGAGGGCGCTGTGCGCCGTTGTGTCACAACTCGATGCGCTTCCAGCCGCCTCTTGCGAACTTGGTGCTCATGGTAATCGCCGCCCCGGATCCATAGGCGCAAGCGGCAACCCAAATGCCGACCATGCCGAGATAGTGGGCGCCGATGTAGGCGCCGGGTACGAGGACAAGGAACACAAGAAGGAGCTGCGCAGCTGCGACGAACTTGGTCGCACCTGCGCCGAAGAGCGCCTCGCTCAAGATCAACGCAACCGCGATGGCGGGCGTAATGAGGCCCACCATGCGCATCGGCAACATTGCGGTTGTTCTCACATCCTCGGCGCAAACGAATGCAACGATCTGCTCTGTGAAGAAGGCACCCTCACAGAGGCCGATGAAGCCGAAAATGAGAATGCCAAGACGCACGCTCGCCCACCCGTAGCGCGAGGCCTCGTCGGGTTGCTTGCGCCCGAGTGATTGGCTGACAAATGTAGCTGTTGCAGTGCCAAATCCGATGCAGGCCGTCAGGGTGAGCTTGAGCACGCCGATAACGGCCGTCATGGCTGCAGCGTTGACTGCGGTTGTTGTGCTGTCTTTGTTCTTGGCAAGTTGGTCGAGGTGCTGAGCGGCTCCTTGAAACCAGTTGAAGCCGCTCGCCATGACGACGATCGCGATCGCGGCAGGCAGCGAGAGCTTGAGCATGGACCAGATGAGTCCTCGCGAAAGGTGTGCCCACCGAAGGGGCTTGAAGTCGTGACGAACGCGCCATGCGAACCCGACCATGATGAAGAGGCCGATCCACGTCGCAAGAAACGCGGCGACGCCCGCGCCTGGGGCGCCCATCCGCGGCGCACCGAGGTGGCCGAAGATAAACATCCAACAAAAGAGAACGTTAAATACGTTCATGACGATGGCGGAGATGAAGTGCACGTACGTGCGCCCAATTCCATCGAAGAACGCCTTGATCGCCATCGTGCAAGCCATCGAAATGACGCCAAAAATTCGCCAACGCGAATAGTCGGTCATGAGCTGGGCCATCTCGGCGTTGGTTGACTTTTTTGCCACGAGGAGCGGCAGCAACAGCTCGCCGAGGCACGTGAAGATCACCCCTGCGATGAGCGTGAACCACGCGGCGTTCGCTAGGACCGCACCGGCCGCTTCGTACCTCTTTTCGGCATAGCGCCTCCCTACGAGGGCCTGTGTGCCGACGCTGATTGCACCCAGACTTCCACCGAAAAGCCACACGATGAGAAGGGCAGGAAGCAGCATCGCTTGCCCATTGGTTGCTTCCGTTCCAGGGAGGTGGCGAAAGAACACAATGTCAATTTCATTGACTGCGCTCTGCGAGACCATTGCGATGACGGTTGGCATCGCGAGTTTGAGCACCGAGACGTAGCGATTGCCGGTGGGCAGGGCCTCTGCCGCAGATGCGTGTGACATGCGTGTCTTTCGAATGCGCTGCCTCGTTCAAGAATGAACGGGTGACGCCGAGCATACAACAATGTCAGCGCTGCGCGTTGGGCGTCGTCGCCGTTGCTCGATGCACGCGTGCGAGCGCGAGCTTTGCATCTTGTGCGTCCGGGTGCGTGCGCGCGTACTCCTCGATCAGCGTGCGTGCCTTCTTTGTCCGACCGGATGCGTCGAGCGCGCTCGACAGAAGGAGCCGTGGAGCCAGGGAAGGATCAAGCCTGCACCAGGCATCGCCAGCGCGCTGGGCTTCGCGAAGGTCCCCCGCACGGTACGCAGCTTGGGCCCATGACCTTACGTTGGCAATGTCGCGTGGGTGTGCGTGCGCGTTGTGTCGCGCTTGAATAAGTGAGCGCTTTGCATCGGCCCGCGCGGTCTTCGTGGTGGCTCGTTTGGGCACGACCGATTCGGTCTGCACGTTTGCCGTATCGGCCGGCTTCACGGCAAGTGCAGGGGCCACGAAAAGTGGGCCACTTGTCACTTCGGCGGGTACGGCCACGAGGGACGATACCGCCGTTGCGATCGACGGTGACAGGGCATGCGCCGCCCCACCGCGCATGCCGAGATTGTTAAGGCCGAACGTGATTCCGGTGGTCAGCGCGAGAGCGGCCATCGCAATACCACCGATGCGAGCGACTTGCTTCGGACGGCGCGCGTATGAGTCGAGCATTCGCTCCATGCTCTCGCGCATCTCCGAAGCGGTCGCGAATCGATCGGTCGGCTTTTTCGCAAGTGCGCGGAGGATCAGTGGGTCAAGATCCTTGGGTAGCTCAGGTGCCTTCCTTCGCGGCGCCACAACTGCTTCCCGTATTTGCTTGCTCATGACGAGTACGCCCGATGCGCTTGCGAACGGTTTTGCGCCCGTGACGAGTTCGTAAAGAATGCACCCCAGCGCGTAGAGATCGCACCGTCCGTCGACGGGGTCCCCGGAGCACTGCTCCGGAGACATGTATTCCGGGGTCCCAAAAATCGCGAAGCCTCGTTGGGGCTTTGCCCCCGCGGACTTCTCAAATGTGGTGTCCGCAAGTGCCATGGCGACGCCGAAATCGAGGAGTTTGATCGATCCATCTCGAGTGACGAATAGATTTGCGGGCTTTAGGTCGCGATGCACGAGGGACGCCGCGTGTGCAGCCTCGAGTGCCCGTGTTACCGCAATGCCAACGCGAAGCGCCTCACGCCAATCAGCTTTGGGCTTACGCAACATTTGTTGGTCGAGGGTCTCTCCAACCAAACGCTCCATGACGAGGTAGACCCGACCGTCAAGCGACTTTCCGAAATCGTACAGCGATACGATGTTCGGATGCGCGAGCTTGGCGATCGCGCGTGCCTCCCGTCGGAAACGCTCGATGGCGTCTGTGGCGGTGGCGTGTTCGGGAGCGAGCACCTTAAGGGCCACTTGGCGTCCGAGTTCGATGTGCTCAGCCTCGTAGACAACGCCGCTCGCGCCTTCGCCGATTTTTTTCCCAATTCGGTATGGGGTACCCGCAAGCAACGCGGGGTCGCCCGGCGCGCTTCGTGCCGCGACCAGATCGAAGACCGGTCCGGCCGTCGGCGTATGGTTTTCTGGTCTTGTCTCTCGGGCCTCTGCGACGAGTTTTGCGAATTCCGAGCGCGCGCGTGCGGGTTCGCGCGGCCAGATTCGCTTCATGAGCGCCGCAATTCGTGCGCGCACGCTTCGTTCGCCAGAAGGCCCGGTGGGCGCAAGCGCGAGAAGGCGCGCAATGTCTTGTGCGGCACGCGCTGACGTTGCGTAGCGTTCGTCAGGTTGATTTGCCGTGAGCTTGGCGATGACTTCGTCAAGAAGTTTGGGTGCGTTGCATTCACTTGCGAGCGGAGGAACGGCCTGCCGGGCGTGCGCAACGTCTTCGAGGTGTTGTTGCGCTTCCCCAGTAAAGAAACGTCTCCCGGCAACGGTCTCCCACAGGATAATGCCAAGCGCATACAAGTCGATTCGCCCGTCGCCGACCTCGTGACGAGCAACCTCGGGGGCGACGTACCCAGGTTTCGCGAATACGACGCCGGCGACCGTGTGGCACCTGCGATTTTGGCCACGCGCCGTACCAAAGTCAATAATCTTGACTTCCCCCGCGTAGCTCACCATGACATTCTGTGGACTCAAGTCGCGGTGGACGATCGAAAGTGGTGCCCCGTCGACGCCTGAACGCTCATGTACATGCGAGAGCGCTTGCGCCACTTCGAGGGCGATGCCCACGGCATCGGGCCACGGAATGCTCTCGCCAATCTGGGCAGCGCGCTGCCGTATGTCCGAAAGCGCGCGACCTTCGATGTACTCCACTACAGTGAAGGGCTCGCCGTTGTCATCGGTCGATGCTTCCAGAATTTGTGCGACGCCAGGGTGATTGAGCTGCGACTGCACCCGCGCTTCGTCGAGAAAGCGCGCAAGAAACGAACCGTCATGAACATGATCGCGCCGGACCGTCTTTACGATGCAGGGTCGCTCAGCCCCCTCGATTCCCGTCGTGGTCGCAAGGTAGACGTCGCCCATGCCACCACGCGCGATCAACTTGAGCAGCATCAGGCGCCCGAGTGGACGCGGGAGCGGCTGAGTGGGCCGTTCGGATGAAAATCCGGGCACGCTATCCGCCATGGCGCTCAACCTAGGAAACGCGGACCCCCCTGGCCAAGTTTTCACCTGTGAACGTGTCTCACACCGTGAGAGGACGGCACATCCCGACGCGGGTTCACACAACGCGTGACATTCATTTAACGTGTGTGCTCCGTACTGCGCGCTACGACCAAGGGGATGGTTCGCATCGACTTTGGCATCGGCTTCTACCTGCTTTCGTCGGTGGCTATCGCATCACCCATCTTGCTTGTCTCAGAGGCGCCCAAAGCCGGCGATGCGCCGCGTTCATTTCGCGCCGCGGTTTTTCAGACCCTCGAAGGCCCGAGCTACGCCGTCTACCAGGCCGAGAACGTCTCGACGGGCGGCACGTGGGCAATAGCGTTGAGCGTCAGTGCAAGTGTTCGCGTCGATTCGGTGTGGAATGCACTATTTCCGGTACTTGACGAATCGACCGCCCCTTGGCTCGAATCGCGCGCGTGTGACGGATCGCTCGCGTCGCTTCATTCCAGCGCCAGCGTTCGGGCTTTCGCGAAGCAAGACACACCAACGGCGATCGAGCTCTTTGGCAACGCCGCCCTTGCCGAAGCGAGACTCGCCTCGTGGGGTCTTTCGTCCAAAGATTGGGGCGCGTTTGTCACGGTGGCCTCCCAAAGCCAATCGTCTCTGCTCTTGGTACGCTTTGACGCGACGCCGAATACGACGATGCAGACGGTACCCTTGCGTTTCTTTGAAGCGGTACCCGACAAGTCAGCCGTTGCAGCACGGGTCTTCGGCGAGATTGGTCAGCTGCAGTCCTGGTCGTTTGGAGAGCTGCCGGTCGCTTGGGACTCGATTGGCGAGCATCGCGTTTCCGACTCGCGCATTCCCGCGGGCTCTGATCCGATCGCGGCCTACGATCAGTTTGTCTCGGGAAATTCCATCGCGCACATCGAGGCAAGAGATAGCTTCTCAACGGGAGTTCGTCCCCTTGGTTGGCCGGCGGTGATTCCGACTCTTGACAATGCGATCGCCGCGCGCGCAGGCGTGCTCCCAACAGAATGCGCTGCGGCTCTTGCCAAACCTCCATGCGCACCTGGTGATCTCTTCGCGATGACGGCAACGGTTTGCAGCGTGCCTACCTCTTGCGCACCCTACCGTGAGTCCGCATGGTTTGGCGCGGGCTACCTTACGCGGGCGGTGGTGAGTACGGGGGCTGCGTCCACGCCGGCGAGCGAATATGCATCGGCGCTCGATGTCATGCCGCTCGTGCCGGCTGCCAACTGCCCCCAACCGCCGATCGGACTTGTGCCTGCGACTCCCGCTCCGGCGCCGGGTACGCCGGACGGCATCCCAGACGACGATGGATCCACGGGCGACACCGCCGGATCCGCGGCGTGCAGCGCCTGCCTCTCTGTGGGCGAAGCGGGCTCGGCTGGGGCATGCCAGGGCTGCCTTTCGGGGGGCGATGACTCCGACTCGTGTGGCGGAAGTTCAGAAGGCGACAGCGGCTGTAGCGGCGGTTCAGGAGGGGGCGATAGTGGATCGTGTAGCGGCGACTCGGGCGGTAGCAGCGGAGGTTGCAGCGGCGGGTCGGGCGGTAGCGACTGTCGCGTTGCTCGGTCAAAACGTAAAGTTAATTACCTATCGCGATTTTCACTAGCGTTTTTGGCTGTCGCGTTGTTGTTGCGCCGCCGTTTTCGGCCAGTGCGCGGATAAGCACGCGGGCGTCCCTCAGGACTCACTGCTGTCGTCGAGCAACCCGGAGACAACGTAGCGGGGCTTTCGGCAGGCGATATCGTAACTGCACTTGTCGCATGTCGTCGGCGCACCATTCGCGAGTGGAAGGTAGCGTCTCAGTGCGAGTGTCGCCTCGATCGCCTCGTGCAGCAGAGCGTGATCCTCGAGTGGAATACTCCTTTTGTCGACTCGGCTGCGCGCGCGCACGGGCCAATAGAATCCCTCTGTCTGATCCGGCTGTAGCTCACGCTTGCACACGGCCGCGTAGACGAGGAGCTGCAGCGGCTTGCTTCTCGCGTCGTTGGCGTTGGTGGTGCCACTCTTGTAGTCGACGACGCGAAAGCGTTTCCCGACGTGGCTTCTATCGATGCGATCGATACGCCCTGACAGGTGAACGTCTCCTTCCTCGCGCGCGAGCACATAGGTTGGCCACGTTTGACCATCGAAGGCCTGCTCGGCACTGAAGAAGTCCCAGTCAAGATCGTTGACGGATTGCGATAGAACGTTCTCGCACTCCATAGCGATGCGATCGATCATGACTGTCGCATCCAGACTCATCTCGCGCCGCAATAGACCTGCGGCGGCCGCTACGCCCAATGCGACAATGTTTGCGTCGGCGCGCGGTCGCTCGTTCCATAAATGATGGGTAGCGGTGAAGGCGGCTTCAAGCGCTGCGTGTCGCAAGCGACCGAGTTCACGCGGATGCGGATCAAATGGGGACTTGTCGTCTCTTTTTGCGCGAAGAACGGCATTGGCGAACCCAGCAAAGCCGCAGTCAAGAATAGGTTCGAGGAGAGTGACACGCATCGGTGCATGCGCATACGCACCTGTCGCTGCGCTGACTTGCCGCTGCCACTCAGCGGGATCATGCGCCGGCCCTAGCCGGTTGACGCCAAAGAACGACCGCACGCGGGCTCGTTCTTTTGACAGTCGACGGTCACTTTGCGGGAGCAGCTCCCGTGAGGAAGCCGTTGCAGTTCGAGACCGTGCGTCGTTGTGCTCGAGCCACCTTAGGGCGCGCGATGGCTCCGCTGCTGACCCGTCGCCGTTTTGCATGGAAAAAACCAACGTCACGCTCTCGATAGATTCGAAAGCGCGCGCTACCGATGCCCACTGCGTAGCTTCGTCGAGCGTCTGCGTCTCTTTGGATGTACCGAGCGTTGCTCTGTTTGGCGACGGAGGAAATTCATCGCGGCACGTGTCGATAACAATCACGACCTTCGCGCCACGGGCGGCGTAGATAGGCACAATTTGAATCGCACCGATGCGCGAACCAACACTCACTGAAACGTCACGCGGCAGCGAGGAGCGCACCACATTCGCGAACGTGTCAAAGGAAACGTCGGATTCCGAAATCGTGAAAAACGCCTGCGTCACCTCAGTAAGGACATTGTCGAGCAGGAGCGAAGCGGACTCTTCGCGAGCAAGGGCGCGCAGGTGGTTGCGGAGAATCCACGGATGGCCGGGCTTGGTCGATGCTCTCGGAATTGAGGGCCCGGACCCGATCGCACGCATTGCCACTTGGATGCGCGCCGCATGTTCATTGGGCGATCCGGATGAGCGCAACGCAGCGATCTCCGATAGCTCTGAAGGGTCCGGCGGCTGAACAGCGGCCGAGGCCATCTCGAGAACCGTGTGCACGCGGTGGAGCAACACGCTCGCTTCCTTTTGACCGCGCGTGCACACCGGTAGCCCTTCGCCTTCGAGTAACAGGGCGGCCTGCTGAGCACTCTCTTGGTTCGCGTAGACGACGGCGATTGCTTCGGGTGCGACACCACGGCCGAGTGCGTCGTGCACGCAGTTGACAATGGACTCACGCCACGCCTGCCTTGTGGTTGCCCGGATGATTGCGATCGCTTCGTGTGGTTTGCGGTAGTCGCCGAGCGTCAGGTCTCCGAAGTACGACGTCACCAATGCGGACGCCGCCGGCTCCCCAGTCAACTTGCAGTACAAATCGGCAAAACGATCGAAGGGCGACTCGCTGCCTGTGGCTTCGAGCGGCAGATCGAGAGCGTAGATGGAGGCGCTGACGTTCCCAACGCCCTCCAGACGCCGCTTCAAAGCTGACCAGAGCGCAAGATCGTTCGGTGACCACGCCAGATCCGGCGCGGCATGCAGCGACGCGGAGCCGATCGATTCGCTCAGTCGATTATAGTCAATGTGGTTGACTAAATGCGTCAGGTGGCGCGAAAGACCGCCCCTGGGGACGAAGCCGAGATCGTCCAGCCGCTTTACGAATGACTCCGCTCCTGCCTCAATCCAAGAAATGCCATCGCTGCTTCGGCCGTCGAGGTAGCCGTGGATACTTCCGCGGGCGGTTTCCATCCACCGTCTGCGCGCAACGTCGTTCGCCGCCAGTGTCGCGAGTTTTTCCGGGAGGAAGGAGCCCAGAATCGGCTCGAGCACGAGCTCCTCAAGCGATCGCGAGGCAACGGCAATCCTTGGGTCAAGCGCGAGAAGCCGCGACTGAAAGTCCGACCATGTGAGGGCCGCCTCACCCCCTTCGCAGTACGTCGCGACGGCGTCGCGATCCGAGACGATGTGCAGCATCGCCTGCTACCACGCTCTCGTGGGGAGTGAGAGCAAGTTGGCAAGCTCTTCGCGCTCGTAGAGAGACGCGTAGGCGAGCTGACTGGCGTAAACGCGCTTGACGTAATTGCGTGTCTCTTCGTAGGGAATGTCCTCGACGAACACGTCGAGCTCCGCACTCGGATGCTGTTTGAGCCATCTTCGCAGGGCGCCTGGCCCAGCATTGTAAGCCGCTGGCGCAACAAGAGGGGTCGCTTTGAAAGAGGCAAACAGTTGCGCGAGGTGTTTGGTGCCGAGATCGATCGACATCTCGGGGGTCTTTAGACCGTCCGCTGTGACGGTCCACGCCGTGCCACGCGCCGTGTGCTTCGCAGTCGACATGATCATTTGCATGAGACCGTAGGCCTTCGCGGAACTCGTCACGTCTGCCTGAAACGCTGATTCCTCACGCATGATCGCCAAGATGAGCGAGCGCGATACGTTGTGGGTGCGAGCCGCCACGCCCACGAGGTCAGGTGACGCGTATGCGCGTGGGAAGGCTTCGCGCCAGAAGTCGCGCCATTTGCCTCCCACGTGATGTTCGAGAAAGGCGGGATTCTCAGTGCGCGCAAATGCGTGGGCCCATCGATGAAGACCCGCGCGATTGGCGAAACGGGATGCAAGCAGCAGGTTCTCGAGCGAGTCGTAACGGCCGGCGGTGAGCTGTTCGAGTCCGAGCTCGATATCCCCAACTTCGATGAGCGCACGGCCGGCGGCGAACGTATCGCTCTGCTGCGCCGTTGCCATGCCTGGCCACGGTTCGCCTGACTCGGCGTTCTCGGCTTCGTCAAGCGTTGTCTTGGCGAGAACCGCGTCCAATTTCGCGAGTCGCGCGTACGCCATGCCCATGTAGTGGGCCAGAGGAAAATCGCGAACGACGTTGACGTACCGGCTCTTTGCGTCGCTCGTGTCGCCGCTCAGTTCCGCCGTGCGAGCGCGGAAGTACTGCGCCCTTCCGGCGATCGCCCAGTGGTGATCCTTGGTGGTCTCGCTGCACAATAAGTCAAGGTACTTTACCGCGTCAGGCCAGCGCTTTTCGCGAAAAGCATGGATCGATGCGCGAAAAAGGGCTTCGCTGTGGTGGCGTGAGTCAGGATACTCGCGGGCAAGAGTGGCGAAGCGCGTGGCCGCGGTGGCCTCATCGTCATTTTTGAGAGCAAGCATCGCGCTTGCCATCAGCGCATCTGGCGCGAGGCGGTCGGTAGCGAAGTCTTTGTGCACGCTCTCGTAGATACGCGACGCTTCGTCAACATTGCCTTCAGCCACCTCTGCTTTTGCGAGGACCATGCGCAGAGCGGGCTCACCTCCTTGCCCTTTGCAGCCGCGGATCGCGGCTCCCTTGGCTTTCGCTCGTGCCCTG
>JAHFDY010000159.1 GCA_023248735.1 Myxococcales bacterium | reverse complement strand
GCGAGAGCCACAGTGAGGCCTCCGAACACGACCCAGAAGTGCTTGCGTATGAGCTGATCGGCGGCCATTGCGTCCTCTGTTCTAGCGAGACCTGTGCCAACGGAACAAGCTTGAATTATGCGGGGATTTCGCGGTGGGAGCGAAGTTCGTGGGGACAGGTTGTCTAGAGCGGGGAGCGCGGGGCGACGGGTTTGACAAAGTGACAAAGCAGGTAGCGCGGCGTCGCGACCCGAGTGAATTCGGTGAAGCGCCGAACGCGGGGTCGGTTGAGGCTTCGGCGTTCGTGATACGATCGAACGGATGGTTGCTGCCAAGAAGCTCGCGACGTACGCGGACCTGGTTGCACTTCCGCCTCATGTGATCGGGCAAATTGTGTTTGGAACGCTGCACGCCCATCCACGTCCGGCCTTTCCTCATGCGGCCGCGTCGTCGGCACTCGGCGAAGAGCTGGGTCCACCTTTTAAGCGCGGAAAAGGAGGGCCGGGCGGCTGGATTATTTTGGACGAGCCCGAGTTGCATTTGGGCGCCGACATTCTCGTTCCCGATCTCGGCGGATGGCGACGCACCCGCCTCCGTGAGATTCCGAACGCCGCGTACACTTCACTTGCGCCTGGCTGCGTATGTGAAGTGCTGTCGCCTTCGACGGGATCACTCGATCGCGGCGACAAACTCAAGGTCTACGCGAGAGAACAAGTCCCTCATGTTTGGCTCGTCGATCCCGCGGCGAAGACGCTCGAGGTCTTGGCGCTCGACGGCTCAAGCTATCGCGTTGCGGAGGTCTTCACGGAAGACGCAAAAGTGAGAGCGATACCGTTCGACGCAATCGAGCTCGATCTTTCAATTCTCTGGGCAACGTAACAAACGCGGAAATCGCTTACGGGCAGCTAGCGATCACACTAAACGAAGAACCCGTTCCGCTTCACTTGCTCAGGCAGTTGCGCATAGTCGAACGCTTCGACTCCGGCGATGACAGTGTCATCGAACCCAAGCGCAACGAGTTCACGACTCATGACGCGATGACTCTCGCCGACCGCTCGCGCAATTCGTGCCGCGAATTTGCGGCCCGTAGGGCCCACAAGAATCCGGTTGTAAGCCACATGTCCAACTTCGTCGGTGAGAACCTCGATCAGGCGCGCTTCCATCGACTCGCGCACGAGGGGATCGTTTGGGAACAACGAGCCGAGGCGATTGAGAAGCCAAGTGAACGCATAGACGCCCGCTATCTCGGCTCCAAGAAGGACTGGGTGAAAGAGCGCAGACGGAACCTTCACCAGCGCGCCGATAAGGAGGCGCAATGGCCAGCTCGGACGCCAGGCGTCGCCAACGTGAAGGCCGTCGAAGTGTTTCACCGCTCCGACAAGAAGGCGGGTGTGAAACGTCTCCTCTTGCATCAGAACTCTCTCGACCTGAAAGCATGGTTCGGGTCGATCGAGCAAAGCCGCTCGCGCTTTGCTTGTGACGCTCACCCCGTAGGCTTCGCCCGCATTGATCTTGACGAACGCAAGCAGCGCCGTCTCTTCCATTGAAACGTCGGTCTCTTGGAATTTTCCGTAGTTGCGATTGAACCTGCCAGCATCGATGCTCATACGCGCGCGCGCCGTCGGGTGGTCGAACACGCTCGCCATCCGCGCCTCGCGCCGATCAAACGCATCCGCGCCATTTCGAGCGCGAAGAACTGACAGGTAGTCGGTCAAGATCGCGTCGGCGCGGTCGGCCTCTGGGGCGGCGGCATAGAAACTCGGGCTCATGGCGCACATTCATGCCCTGCGGGGCGTGAATCGCATATGCTTCAAATACGCTCCAGACTGGTGCGTCAATAGGACAAATGGACGAACTACTCGCCTCTCTTCCCACGCTCGTTCACCTTGCGCAGACGGCTTCCGTGAGCAAAACGGCGCGCGATCTGGGGGTGCCGCGCAGCACGGTTAGTCGGCGCCTAGCCCGCCTCGAGCGCATCCTGGGCGTTGCCCTTGCCGAGCGCACGACGCGTAGCTTTCGGCTCACGCCCGCGGGACAGATGCTTGTGGATGGCGCCGCGGGTTTGCTCGCGGAATTGCAAACCTTGCGCGAGACCGTTGAGTCATCAGGCGGGACGGTTCGAGGGCGCATTCGCGTTGCGGCACCGCCTGGTCTCGCCGGGCCTTTTCTCGGGGGGTTCCTCCGTTCGTTCCAGGATCGCTTTCCCGAGGTGGAGTTCGAATTTGTCGTGATGGATCGTCGCCCTCATCTTCTCGACGAGGGCTTCGATCTCGTCCTTGCGACCGGGCCGCTTGAAGATCTCCCATGGGTAAGGCACCGCCTCGGTCAAAGTTGGTACGTGGCGGTAGCGAGTCCCTCGTACCTGGCCACGCGAGGAACTCCATCCACCACCAACGAACTGCGCACCCACCGTTTGCTCGCTGGCAGCCTGACCGGCCGATCGGAGCGCGAATGGCCGCGCGTCGACGGCACAACGATTCCGGTTCAGTCGCGACTTGTAACCAATGATCTTGCAAGCTTGCGTGGCGCCGCACTCGAGGGCCTTGGCGTCGCGCTGCTGCCCGTGCATCTACTCATCGATGACCTGCGCTCGGGGACCCTTGTTCCAGTCCTCCCTCAGGTGATCGGCCAGCCGCTCGATATTTTTGCGCTGTACGCAGCTGAACGTCGCACAAGCCCCCTCATTCGCGCACTCCTCGACAGCGTCGATGCATTCGCAAGCGCGCAGGTCGCGCCTACCTTTCCTCATGACGCTCGAAAATAGCCAAGGCCGTCACGCCCACAAAACGAGAGGTTCTCGCCGTGTCGAATTCAGCCAAACGCGAGTTGGCCGTTAGAACATCGTGATCCAAACGTGGGGGAGAAAACGAAAATGAAAAGAACACTGATCGTGGGCGCGATGTCGATGGCAGTCGGTTGTATCGCTTCACACGCCTTCGCGGGCGAAGCGGAACTGCGAAAGTCACTCACCAATCTGACGAACGTCACCACCAAAGCTCAAATCATGGTTTCGAGATACCCCGGCGCCTCGCCGCTAAAAGTGATCTCCGCGCGTACGGATCCAAAAGACCGCGGCGCGATCTTGTTGTCGCTCGAGGGCGGCAAGACCTCGGAGGTTACCTTTCACAACCAGACAGAAGCGGACTGGTTCATGCAGTTTCTCGTGCAATTGGATGCGAGCTTCAGCATGAGCATCAGCCGCAGAATCGGGAGCATTGCGGGGAGAGGATTTGGGAGTCGTGTCGACAATTTTTACGCGGTCGTCATGAACGATGCGAAGGTCTCCATCCTAGTGACTCCCGCGAACGATAAGTCTGGCCAGCCGATCGCGGACGACATCATTTTTGATTGCGGGCCCAAAGTGCTGACGACCGTTGAGGTCGCAAAGACTCCAAAGAAGATCACGCTCGACGTGTTCGCTGACCTGTTTCGCTTCGGCATGGAGAAAAACGGCATCTGGTTTGGCTCGGAAGGGAAGAAGGACAAGGCCGACGCAAAAGAACCCGTAACCTGCCCGAGGCCCTGAACGGAAAAGGACGCGCCGCCGTTACCCCGCCTCGTCCGCCGAACGCCCGTCAAGCTTCCGATAGATCGTTCGCGCAGAGATACCAAGGAGTTGCGCCGCGAGCGATTTGTCACCCTTCGTGTGACGAATCGTTTCGCGGATGACCCGTTGTTCGATTTCATCAAGCGGTGTGCCTATCGAAAATGCGAGCGCATCGGGCGCCGAGGGAAAAGCCAGGCCGATTGCGTCTGGCAAGTCAGCCTCTGTAAGGACGTCGGAACGAGACAACACGACGGCGCGCTCGATCACGTTTTCGAGCTCGCGCACGTTGCCTGGCCACGGGTACTCAAGCAACCGCTCAAGCGCACCTGAAGCGATCGCAAGACGCGGTTTGCCATTTTTCTGACAGTAGATTCCGAGAAAGTGATCGACAAGAAGTGGAATGTCCTCTCGCCGCGCGCGCAGAGCAGGCGCCGTTACCGCAATCACGTTTAGGCGGTAGAAGAAGTCCTCGCGGAATCGACCCGCCTGCACTTCCGCGAGCAAATCGCGATTGGTCGCAGCCACAATGCGAACGTCGGCTCGAACAGGATGGCCACCTACAGGTTCGTACTCACCTTCTTGCAAGACGCGAAGGAGCTTCACTTGCACTTGAGGCGAGAGCTCACCGATCTCGTCGAGAAAGAGCGTGCCGCCTTCTGCACGCGCGAACCTGCCCTCCTTCTTGCCAACGGCCCCCGTGAAAGAGCCTCGCTCGTGTCCGAACAGCTCGCTCTCAAGAATCGTTTCGGGAATTGCCGCGCAGTTGACGGCG
The DNA here is from genome assembly GCA_023248735.1 of Myxococcales bacterium. GTDB lineage: Bacteria > Myxococcota_A > Polyangia > Polyangiales > Polyangiaceae > JAHFDX01. The sequence goes on along the minus strand of JAHFDY010000159.1, from coordinate 6,565 downwards.
ACAAACTGACCACGCCGGTTGCTTCGGTCGTGAATCGCTCGGGCGATGAGCTCCTTGCCGGTGCCACTTTCGCCAAGCACAAGAACCGTTGCTGCGCTTGGTGCGGCCTGCGTCGCGACGTCGATCACCCGACGCAGCGCTGGAGAGGTGCCGACGATTTCGCGATGGGTCAGCCGCTTGAGTTCTTTGCGTAGTGACTGATTTTCCGCGACCAAGCGCTGCCTCTCAGCTGCCTTCCGAACGCTCTTGACGATGCTGATTCGCTTGAGCGGCTTCTCAACGAAGTCGTACGCGCCGTCACGCATCGCTTGGACCGCGGTCTCTACCGTTCCAAATGCAGTCATAAGCACGACTTCAACGTCGGGCGCAATTTGCTTGATCGCCTTCAGCAGGTCGAGGCCCGTCGTGCCCGGCATCATGAGATCGCTGACGACGACATGAACCCGATGTGTTCGCACTTGCTCAAGTGCGGTCTTGCCGTCGAAGGCGCAAAGAACACGCATGCCTTCGCGACCAAAAATGCGCTCGAGGCTCTCGACGTTTGACCGCTCGTCGTCAACAACGAGCACCGTCACGTCGATGGGCGGAGAGGCTTCGATTTCACTCATTCGTTCGTTCCCGTCATTGAAGCGCGCGTCATCGAAGAAGCTTGGAGATCGACTTGAACGCATCAGAACCTGCGCGCTCAAGCCAATCGAACACGATCGTTTCCGTAGGCGCCACCATGACGCCGACATCGGACGCAAGGCGTAATCCCAACGTCCGATTTTCGTCGCTTCGCGAGCACACCGCGTCGGCGGCCACGATCACTCGATACCCAATGCGTACAAGTTCACGCGCGGTCTGGAACACGCAAACATGCGTCTCCATTCCGACGACGATCACATCGCGTGGAGCCGCCTCCGCAAGCGCATGGGCGAAGCGAGGCTCGCCGCAAGCGTCAAAGGTCAACTTATCGAACGGAGTTGTGGAGAGGTTTGCCGCAACCGTGGGCAGTGTTGCGCCAAGTCCATTTGGGTACTGCTCGGTCGCGAGAACCTTGATGGAAAGCAATTTCGCGGCCTCGAGGAGAATATTCACATTCTTGACCATCTTCTCGAGAGCGTCGCCGGGCATCGCTGCCGCGAGACGCTCTTGGATATCGACGACCGCAATGAGCGATGAGCCCGGGACGAGTCGAGTCATCGTCATGCCCTACCCTTCTGGGGCCAAAGGCCCCCAAATGAGAATCCGGGCCGGAACGATCGCACGAATCGCCCGAGGTCGTTCGCTACGTCAAAATGTACCTTTGCTCTTGCGATTTCGGCGTCGGCGCCGTCATACAGGTATGCGGGCAACTCGGTCATCGTCTGAATCGGCGCGAGCGGAGAGAATTCCTTCTGACCCACGAACGCGTACGGCTTGCCGTCGTCACCGGTGAAGGAGAAGCGATACGGCAGACGTCGCTCATTAAGCAAAAGGAGTTTCAGCGTTCCAACGAGGGGACGCTCTGTCGCGAGACCTTCAGCCGTAACGTGTCCCGAAATGTGACACGTCTTATCAACCAAAAAACGGCGCAGCTGGTCCGCCTGCGCGACGAGGGAAAAACTCAACTTCCGTTCCACGAGCGGATCGCTGAGCAAAAAGAAGCGTCCACGCATGGTTTCACGAAACGAAAAACCGATCATCTCTTGTCTCCTTTTGGAGCGCCGTCGCGGTAGACGACCAAACGTTCGACTATCCGGCCTTCCGCGACCGCACTCGCAATCTCGTCCACATCATCGAGCGTGACGGCCCCATATGCAACATGGTCAGGTTCCTGAACGATTGCCGCACCGATCTCACAAAGGTCGAGGCATCCGCTCGCGCATGCGCGCACGCGTTTGGCCATCCCCTGCTTGGCGAGAGCTGACTTCAGGGCTTCAACCAGCGGTTCGGAGCCGCTAGCCGCACAAGACCCCTTGGAGTGCCCGAGCTCCCTCCGGTTGGTGCAAATGAAGAGATACCGATCGCGATGCGGCATCATTCATCGATCCCGCGTTGTCGGGTCGACTGTCAACGCTTATGGTGCCAGCCATGAACCAGAGGCTCATTTTCGTATCTCAGACCATCGCGTTGGCACTGATTGCTGCGGCATGCGGAGGCGGAAGCGATAACTTGCCACCACCACCGCCTCCTCCACCGCCGCCACCTGTGGTCGCAAGTGCGCCCCCGGTCGAGGCAGCTCCAGTCGAGGAGCACAAAAAAGAGCCCGAGTTACCTGCAGTAACGCTAACGCTCGGTGAGGCGAGCCCAACCCCGAAGCCAGCCCCAACCGTGCGAATTCTGAGCCCCGCAAAGGGAGCATCAATTGACCCGAAGAAGGCGGCCGACTTCGCCATCAAGCTCGACGTGAAAAACTGGAAGACGGCAAAGGACGACGCGCACGTCCATTTGATCCTCGACAACAAACCCTACAAACCCATCTACGACACCAAAACTCCGATTAAGCTCAGCGAGCTCGCTGCGGGCGAGATCAGCGAAGGGCATCACGTGCTCGTCGCGTTCCCGAGTCGAGCAAACCACGAGTCGGTAAAGGGGCAAGGAGCGGTGGCAATCGTCTCATTCTTCGTCGGCAAAAAAGAAAAGGTAGCCCACGATGTTACCAAAGAACCGACGCTGATCTACAGCAGGCCAAAGGGGGAATACAAAGGCGATCACGCCACCCGCGTTCTCGTCGACTTTCAGCTTGCCAACGCAACGCTCGCTGAAGGCAAGGACACCGTTAGCATCCACGTGAGTGGGCCCGGCATTGAATCCGCTCTCACCAAGACGGCAACCAGCTTCGGCGCGCCGTTTTACCTCGAGCATTTGCGCGCGGGCAGTTACAAATTGACCCTTGAGCTCCTCGGCGCAGACGGGCACGTGATCGACGGTCCGTGGAACTCGACCTCGCGCGAGATCACCATAGCGCCCTCCGAAGACGCCTCGCACGAACACGTCCATTGATCGAAGCGATCGTGAACCGCCATGCTCGTCGTCCTTGCAGTCGCGCTTAGCTACCACGTTCTCATCGCGCTGATTTCAGCCTACGCACTGATTCGGCAGCGTAGAGCGGCGCCGCGCCTGTTTTGGTATTCGGTTGGCACAAGTGCGTACGTTCTCGCCGAGCTGGTCAACGACATCGACCCGGCGTCCTCCCACGGCAGGGGCTGGCTCGCGATTGGAGCGGCAGGGGTCGTCGCAAGTCATGGCGGCATCTGGCTCGTCGCCCGAGCCATCGGAAAGCCCGAGCTGGGCGCAAGACTAGCTGTTGTCGGCTGGGTACTTCTCTTCGCGTTGATCACCGGCGCGGCGCGCGCGTTCGGTCTACCTGACGTTCCCTTCGGCTTGATCGTCAACTCTCTTGCCCTTCTGTCGGCGATTGCGAGTGTGGCCGTCATCGCACGCTCGTCTATCGCAGCGGAACTTCAGCCGCGTGTCCTGACGATCGGCTTCGCGCTATTTGGCCTCATCGCAGTCCATGATCTTGCGCTGGTGCTCCGCTTTGTATCGGGGCATTCTTGGATGCCCGTCGCCTTCATCATCGTGCTCTTCAGCGTCATGCTGTTTCGCACAATCGAATACGAGACGTATTCGCAGAGTGCCGCACGTCATGCGGAGGCGCTTGCCGGACGCGCGCGGGAGCTTGAAGAGGCCAACCGCGAGCTCTCACTCGCCAAGGCCGAACTCTTCAAGCAACAGGAGCTCGCCGTCGTTGGCGAACTTGCGGCGGTCATTGCGCACGAAGTACGCAACCCTCTCGCCATCATTGCCAATGCCGTCGCGGGCCTACGAAAGCCCCTTCCGAAAAGCGATCATGAAACACTCTTGACGATCGTCGACGAGGAGACCCAGCGCCTCAACACGTTGGTGCGAGACCTCTTGCGCTATGCACGGCCGATCGAACTGCAACGGCAGGATGTCGACGTGAGCGACATGCTATCGCGCATTGCCGGTGCCGGACGCACACCTGCCAGAGTCGACGCCCCCGAGGGAATCATGATCTCCGGCGATCCGACGCTCTTGCGGCAAGCCATCGAGAACCTTCGAGACAATGCGGCTCAAGCCGTTGGAGAGGGTGGCGAAGTCGTCCTCGTGGCATCCGAGACTGATGAAGACGTCGCCATTGAAGTTCGTGACGACGGCGAAGGGATGGACACCCAGATCCTCCGTCGCGCAAAAGACGCGTTCTTTACAACGCGCCCGAGCGGCACCGGCCTCGGCCTTGCCATCGTCGATCGCATCGCCATTGCGCACGGAGGCAGCTTTACAATCGCAAGTCGTGCCGGCATTGGAACCACCGCAAGCATTCGCCTACCGCGCGCAATTGTACCTCGTAAAGTTACACTTAGCGGGAAGATGAGTCATCTGTGAGAAACCGAAGATGAGTCGCTCCCAGGTTATCGCCCTCGACAAGAAGTACATTTGGCGACCGTACACAGACATGGAGGCCTACATCGCAGAGGGCGATCCGCTTGTCATTGACCGTGCGGAGGGCATCTTTATCTACGACGCTAACGGGGGCCGCTATCTCGACGCTTGCAGTGCGTGGTGGACCGCGTCACTTGGTCATCAGCATCCGCGACTTGTCAGGGCACTTGTCGAGCAGGCCGCACGGCTGTCGCACGTCGCCTTCGCAGGGGTCGCCCATGAACAAGCGTCTTCACTGGCGGAAGCGTTGGTCAAGGTTGCGCCCGAGGGACTAACGCGCGTGTTCTTCACCGACAACGGTTCGACGTCGATCGAGGTGGCCATCAAGATGGCGATTCAGATGTGGCGCCAGCTGGGGCACCCTGAGAAACATCGATTCGTCACTCTCGACGGCGCATTTCACGGCGAGACCATCGGAGCAACGAGCCTTGGCGGCGTCGACGTGTTTCGCAAGCCGTTCGGCGACGTCGTTTTCGACTGCATCGTGGTTCCATCCCCAGCTGACGGCGGGTACGAGCGTGCGTTTTCCGCACTCGCGAAGGTGCTGCGCGAAGACGCAGATGCAATCGCCGGTGTCTTCATCGAGCCGCTCGTGCAGGGAGCCGCAGGCATGCGCACCTATGCGCCCGAGTACCTTCGTGAACTGAGAAGCATGTGCACACGGCACGACGTGCTGCTTATCGCCGATGAGGTGTTCACCGGCTACGGACGCACAGGAACCATGTGGGCGTGCGACCAAGCGGGCATCGCACCCGACCTCATGTGCCTCGGTAAGACCTTTGCCTCGATCTTGCCAATGGGTGCGACGCTAGCATCGGACCGCGTATTTTCGGCGTTCGGAGGCGGACGCGATCGCGCACTGCTCTACGGTCACACGTTTTGCGGTAACCCGCTCGGTGCGAGGGTTGCGCTCGAGGTGCTCAAGATTATTGACGAAGAGCGAATCGTCTCACGCGCGGCCGCGCTCGCGCCTGTGATGGCAAAGGGGATTCTTGCAATCGCGGCGACGAAGGGCGTTTTGGCGACGCGAAGCCTCGGCATGATCGGGGCGGTTGATTTGCGAGAAGACGGCGGGATATCAGGTGACGAGAGAGAGAGCTACTTGAAGACCGCGGGGTGGAAGGTCGCGGGCGAGGCGAGGAAACGCGGGGTGTACCTGCGGCCACTGGGGAGCACGGTCTACTTGTGTCCGCCGTTGGTTATTTCGGAGCCGGAACTTCTGTGGTTGCTTGGAGAATTCGGCGCGGCGATTGATGCGGCGATGGCGTGAGCGGCATCAGGAGCTGGCGAGACGCGCAGCTCGTTACTGGACGACGATGCTGCTCTTGTACATTCCCATGCCGCACTGAAACGTGAGCGTTTGTGGCTTGTCAGTTGGGATTTGAATGTCAACGGGCTTACCTAATGGCAGGGGCACGTTAATGTTGAGCGCGGGGACAACGACTTCGCTTGCGCAGGTCTCGGTGCTTGTGCGGGTGAAGGTGACTTTCGTCGTCCCTTCGGCCTTCGGCAGCGTCAGCTTGCTTGGTGTAAACCCGCGTCCATCGGCGATGACGCATGTGGGGCAGGATGGCACGGAGAGCGCCGGGACTTCTTTCTTGTTGCACGCAGTGAGTGCAGAAAGCAGCGGGAGGAGAAGCGTCAATCGCATCGGCGCTCTGTACTATCGCGGTGCGAATCGCGCAATGAACGTTGACGATGGTGGCCTTCTCACAGCGGGCAACGCTCGCGATACGTTGGGTGATGCGTTCCTAGCCCGCCTACGACCCCGCCATCTCGAACATCGTCTGGCAAATCAGGACGCCCTTGGCGTCGCGTACGCTTACCGTCCACGTTCCTGGCACGTCTGCAAAGCGTGTCTGCGCCCAAGTGCGCCAGCGCGCGCCAGCACCAACGTGCAGTGGAACCGAGCCCCGAGAGCGACCGTCAGGTGCTTCGAAGCTCACACTGACTTCCGTCTCCTCGAGCGATGGGTTGTCCACTTCAACAAAGGCGTACAGGCGCGTGCCGTCTTGAATTGAAAACGTTTCGGCTGCCTCGATCGGCTCGCGATTCTCGATGGCGCGGGAGACCACGAGACGCTTGATGGCAATCGGAGCGTTGACGTTCGCTTTCGCTTTGGGTGCGACGATCT
>JAHFDY010000245.1 GCA_023248735.1 Myxococcales bacterium | reverse complement strand
AACGTGCGCGCGACGCCCACATCATTTGTGGGTGCACGTCGCATTGAGGGGGCGCAATCGAGCGCGTTGTTTGAGGAAGCGTTGCTTCACCCGAATGCCGATAAGTAAATTTTCTTGACTTAGAGCGTCTTGCGGTCCTCGTCACGTGCTGTGGGTGGTTAGAACCCGATCACACGCAGCACCTGACGCGTCACTGATTCCGTCGAGCGAATGATCGCAAGCTTCTTCACGTAGGTGTTGACCTCCCACACCGAGGTCGTTCCCTGTGGAAACATGGCGACGTCGCCCGGCCCAAGCAGGCGCTCGATGCCGGTCTCGTCGTCACGGACGCGTACGCTTCCCTCGAGGATGTGTACGATTTCGTCGCTGCGAAAGTGCCAGCGGAACTTGCCCTTGGTGCAATCCCAAAGCGAGCAATTGAGGTTGCCGTCTGCGGCGCCTGCGAGCTTGAGCGCGCGCGCGACTGGCGTGCCTTCGAGAATCCACTCTGGCCGGATGGGGCATGGCATGAGGTCCGTTCGGGTGACATCGGCGCCCTCGCTTCGACCGGCGCTGGCAACACGCATCGTTCCGCTCTTGGCGGCAACGGGCTTGAGCTCGCTGTAGGTGCGGCGGTTGTCATTCGATACGGGGCCATTGTCTAGAACGACGTTCATGAATAGAGCGTGATGCACTCAACGGCGGTTTCCAGGTCTGCACTTGGATGACAAGGAGTCCTCTCGCGGTCGCGGGCTAGGCAACCCACTGAAGATCACGCCACGCATCCTGCAACATCACGAGGACTTGCTCGTTCGTGAAACCGAGCCCAAGGAGATTTGCGGTCAGCTCGGCTTCGAGCAACTTATCGCCTTCACACACTGCGACGACTCGGTTTGCGAGGTACACGAGCTGCGAGAGCGGCCTGTTACCAGGCGCATCGTGATGCAGGCAGACTTCGGCGATCTCAGATGGGAGTTTCCACGCGTGCACGAGCTGCGCGCCGACGATGCAGTGCACGGTCTCAATGGCGGCAACCATCGCGCTCTCTGTGGGGATGAACTTCGAGTGTTGCACGAAGATCTGCACGCAGCGCGCATAGCCGAGGTCTTGCATGAGCGCGGCGAAGTACGCTGTGTCGGCGTCTATCGAAAACCGAGGGGCGAGGGTGCGCGCTGTTTGCGCCGATCGGATGCATCGCTCGAGCACGCTGCGGAGCAGCGCATCGTACGCGGGGCGATTCACCGACATCATGCGCAGCGCGGCGTATTGCAAAAGCATGTCGCGGCAGCCCGTTGTTCCCAGCCGGGCGGCGGCCATGCGAACGGTCGTTACCTGAACGTCGCCTCGAAAGCGCGCCGAGTTTGCCACCGCGAAAAGGCGGGCGCTGAGCAACGGATCGATCAGGGCGCAATCGACGACGTCTTCGAGTTCCAGGTTCTTCTTGCGGGAGAGCTTGAGGGCATACGTTGCACTCTCGGGCAGCACCATTGCAGTCTCTGGATCGCGAAAAACGTGTGCGTGCAGAACGCTCTCAAGTGTTTCGGTCGTCTTGTCGCTCGGCTGCGCCATGCCCAACTCCTCATGTCTCGCGAGCGCCCGACGAGATCGCGGCGCCAATCTACCGTTACTTATCTATTCAAGACTCGCGCCAACCCACGGGACGTCGGGATCTCGCTCAGGGTCCAAATTGCTCCCAAATCTCTGCTCGAGCTGGCTGCGTGTTGTGCTTGTCCGTTGACGCCAGCCGTCGGGTTCGTGGCACTTCTTAAGGCAATTTCTCATTGTGATTGGGCGCCAAACTTCATGGGTAGCCGGTAATCTCTTCGCCCCCTTGATGCGACCGACGCGCTACCCGCCATGTCCAAATGATGAGGGCAGAGACATGCAAGGATGCAGCACGATAGTAGCGGCGATGGCGGCGGTGGTTTGCGCGTGTGGTGTTGAGAACGCGGTGGATTCGCAGCCTGAATTGGTGGTGGTCGGCGGGGCTTCGGCGAGCCCCGATCCCGTGCCTTCGATGCAGGCCAACAACGCCGTCGGGCCAAACAGCATCGACCCAAGCAAAGTGTACGTGAGCTTCATCATCAACATCCACGATTGGCTCTCACGCGAGAGCAAGTCGAAAACTGCGACGTTGAACTCCTACACAACGTTGACGCAGCTCATCGCGATGCACGAGAAAGCGCGACTCCACGTCGACTTCTACATGACCGACAAGATGGTTCGAGATTTCCAGGAGAGCTACCCGACGCTCATCGATGACATCAAGAAGTCCAACTACGTAGCCATGAACTACCTCGTGCGCGCTCCGAACCCTTACTACCGCAACGCCGACGGCTCCGGGTACTACGGCGACGGAAATGGGAACGCCGAGTTCCAGAGTGCACGTGGCAATGACGCTGCGCTCTACAACCTCATTTGGAAGTACGAGAGCTACGGCACCGACATGCTCACCGGTCTCGCGATCAGCGGCAAGGATGCCGGCTCTGGCGGATACGCCTACGCGACGAAGATCTTTGGCTACGCGCCGTACACGGTAACCGGCGCGTCAACTGGCGACGACGTGAACATTGCTGCGGGCGAAGTGTACCAAGACATGGGGGCGACACTGGTTGTCGATCACAACAGAGTGGTCGGTTGGAAAGAGACGTCGAAGAGCGGTCTCACGATCCGGCCCGAGACCGAGACTGTGCGGATTTATGAGGGCGTCACCTCAAAGACGGAGTCGGACGAGGAGCTCGACAACCTCCTCATCCTCGCACCAATGGCCGAAATGGCCACGCTGCGTCCCGATGGGCAAGCCGCGTTCCTCAACTACAAGGTGCATGACAACGACTTCGTGGCGAATGGCGCACCGTGGGACTGCGTCTACTACCAAGCCGATACGGATGGCGACGATGGCTGTCACGACAACTCGTCAGCGCTTGCGCCCAGCTATGATCCCGCCAATCGATCCATCGAGGAAAAGGATGCGGCCGCCCGCGCGAACATCTGGGCGCGCTATCAGCACGTCCTCGACTTCTACTCAACTCATCGTTCGAGTTACAGCGTGGTCAACGCGAAGCAGCTCGCTTGCTATGCTGGTAGAGCGAACTGCCTCTGATTGGCGCGGCTAGGCGGCCCAGCGCAAGTCGCGCGAAGCGTCTTCGATGATTGCCGCAATTCGGTCCTGCGAAAATCCGAAAGCGCTCAGGCTTGCCGTGAGCTCATCGTCAAGCGTCTTGTCGTCATCGCATGCAGCAATGATCTTATTGGCGGTGTGGACGAGTTGCGAAAGCTGGCTTCGTCCCGGTGTTTCGTGGTGGAGG
>JAHFDY010000158.1 GCA_023248735.1 Myxococcales bacterium | reverse complement strand
CTCCGGTCCTTTCGTTGAAATACAAGGTCGCGAATAACCTCGTCTTTTCCAAGGTCAAGGCCGCTCTCGGCCTCGATGCCGCGCGCATGAGCGTGAGCGGAGCGGCGCCCGTCGCCAAGGAAGTCCTTGAGTTCATGGCCACGCTCGACATTGTCGTCAACGAAGTTTACGGTCAGTCTGAAGACACGGGCCCGACGACTTTCAACATGCGCGGCAAAGTTCGATTCGGAACCGTCGGGCAAGCGATTCCCGGCGTTGAAGTTAAGATCGCGGAAGACGGCGAGATTTGCGTGAAAGGGAAGAACGTTTTTCTCGGCTACTACAAAGAGCCCGAAGCGACGGCTGAAACGCTCATCGACGGTTGGTTACACTCCGGCGATCTCGGTGCGTTCGATAAGGACGGCTTTCTCACCATCACGGGTCGCAAGAAAGAGATCATCATCACGGCCGGCGGCAAGAACATCGCGCCGAAGAACATCGAAGCGGCGCTCAAGAACCATCCGCTCATCGGCGAGGCGGTCGTTATCGGTGACCGACGCAAGTTTCTGTCAGCCCTCATTACGATCGACCCGGACGCAGCGGTCAAATTCGCAGCCGAGCACAATATCCAAGACGTCAAGAATCTTCACCATAGCGCTGTGGTGCGCGACGTGGTGCAAAAGTGCCTCGATGAGGTCAACCGCGAATTTGCGCGGGTCGAACAGGTAAAGAAGTTTACCGTTTTGCCGCGCGCGTTTTCGATGGACACCGGGGAACTCACGCCCACGCTCAAGGTGAAGCGCAAGGTCGTAAACGACGTGTGGTCGAAGGAGATTGAGGCGATGTACGAAGGCGCGTGAGGCACTGCCCCTTCTCGGGGAAGACTCGACGAGAGAGCGAAACGCTCTTTAGTAACTACTGAAGTTACTTTCCGAGATACACAATCGGGAGATTGTCACCCATTTCGTTCGGACCGTCGCCGCGAGCGTCGGTGTATCCAATGCCGAGGCTACCAACCGAGTTTTCTCCCCAACATCGGATGGTCCCATCATCAAGGAGTGCGCAGGCAAACGAGATACCGTTTGAAACCGCGATCTTGGACGCCTTTCGACCCGTGCCAAGATTCACGGCGGGAAACGTGCCCACGTCTGCTGGCAAACCACCCCGGCTAACGTTGTCGCCGACCCCAAGTTGACCTACGACGTTGTTGCCCCAACATTTGACAGAGTGGTCATCAAGGATGGCGCACGAGCTGGAATAGCCGCAAGAGATCGCGAGTGTCGTGCGGCCAGGACCAAAGTTAATCGGAGGGAGCGCGTCACCCATTTCGTTTGGCGCATCACCTCGATCAGCAGTGCTGCCGATGCCGAGCAACCCGTTTGCGCCCGCCCCCCAACACTTGACGGTCGCGTTGTCGAGCAGCACGCACGTATGCACCTCGCCGGCTGAAATGCTCACGGCCGTTCTTCCGGTCCCAAGATTGACCTTGGGGAGGTAGTCGCCCATTTCTCCGAGAGTCGCCTCCCCTCGATTTTTCGTGTCACCGAGACCGAGCTGGCCACTTGCGTTTTTTCCCCAACACTTGACGCTGCGATCATCAAGAACTGCGCACGTGTGCTTGTAGCCGGCGGAAATTGCAATCGCCTTGCGACCCGTTCCGAGCGGCACAACATCCGAAGGAAACAGCCGACTGATCGCGTCGCCGAGACCTAGCTGACCGTAGTCGTTGCTCCCCCAACACTTCACCGAACCGTCAGCAAGAATGGCGCAGGCGTGGCCCCCAGTACTAATCGCCATGACGGTTTGTCCGAACCCGAAATCGATGGGCACTAGCGTGTCACCCATTTCACCCGGACCGTCCCCATACGTGCCCGTGCTAAGGCCAAGCCCCCAACATTTGACGGTCGCGTTGTCGAGGAGCGCGCAGCTGTGCAAATAGCCTCGAGCGATCGAGACGACCTTCCTTCCTGTCCCGAGGTCGACGGCTGGCAACGCATCGCCCATCTCTCCGGGATTGTCTCCTCGAGCAAAGGTATCGCCCAGCCCAAGCTCACCTGCGAAGTTCGACCCCCAGCACTTGAGAGATCCCCCGGGCCTAATCGCACATCCAGGCGCAAGCGTGTGAGATTCATATTCGAGGGCGGGAGGCGTGGCGTCTGCGCCACCTTCTGCCCCCGACACGGCGTCACTGCCTCCATCGACTGCACTGTCGCTTCCGCCCGCCTCGACCGACGCGTCGGCGTTCACTGCGTCGAGCAACGCGTCACCGGTTGCATCCACCGCAGCATCGATTCCGATGACGCTCACATCACCCGCAGACCCGTCGGTCTGTGCGTCGACATTCGCATCGCCCGCAAACCCGTCGGTCTGTGCGTCGACATTCGCATCGCCAATCGTAACGTCAACCGAGGCGTCTTTGACGGCAGCGTCCGGACCCGTGTCAACGGCACTCGAAGGTGCGCCGTCCGCTTGCCCCGCATCCCCATCAGCATGCGGCAAATTGCCGAGCGACTGTTCGGTGCTGCAGCCGACGAGAAAGAAAAGAGAAATGCCCGATCTAAGAATTGTTCGCATGTTAGTTAAGCTGTACTTGTGGCATGGATCGCGGATCTATCAAGGTGCCGCATCCTTATTTTGGCCGCGTTCTTTGGCCGCTCATGGGTAAGAATATTGACTTCCTCATAGCCCCCCGTCCGCACTCTGTCGCGCCAGTTCTTTGAGCGCGTGCTTGCGCAACGCTTCGCGTTCCATAATGAGCTGACCTCGCGGGTACTTCTGCACGTGCGAACCCAAGAGTGACAGCGCCTCCTTAGCGTTGCCTCGAACGAGCGCCGCACGTGCAGCGTCGATGAGTTCGCGTTCGCGACGTAGATCCGCGGGTGCGTTTGACTCCGCACTTGGCGTAGCGCGCGCTAGTGCGGAAGGTTGGGGATCACGCGGCACGGCATCATGAGATGCGACGCCGGATGGAACGATGGATGGGCCCGTTGAAAGCGGCTGCGACGCGGCTGCGCTGACGCTCGCGATAGCGTCGACTGACGTAGCGTGGGAGCCAGCAACATAGCCGCTGGTGTAGCCGGCGTAGCCGCCGAGCGCACCGCCGAACGCGAGCGACGCGATGACGGAACCTGCGAGGAGTTTTTTGGCTGCCGCGGCGGTGGTGGGTTTGGGGGGCTCGGGATCAGGATCAGGATCAGGATCAGGATCAGGATCAGGATCAGGATCAGGATCAGGATCAGGATCAGGATCAGGATCAGGATCAGGGTTGCGGCGGAGGGTTGTTGAGCGTGTGACGCGGGAGAGGACGCTTTCGGCCAGGGGGTCGTCGGCGTCGTAACTCTCGGATTCGCGGGCGAATAGGTTGGCTAGATCTTCGGGTAGGCGCTCGAGTTCTTCTTCGCTCATCGTGCGCCTCCTTGGTCAACTTTGTTGATGATATGGCGAGCGTGCTCGCGGGCAAGGCGAACGCGTGAGTAGACCGTTGGTAAAGGAACTTTCGTAATAGCCGCGATCTCGGGAGCGGTAAGGCCCTCCATGTCGTGGAGCACGAGGGCCGTTCGTTGATCGAAGTCGAGAGCTTCGAGCATGCGCGCTACCGTTTGTCTAGCTTCGAGCTGATCGTCGTGACGCGCATCGCTCGCGTGGCCGATCACTTCGTCGAGAGGCGCGCCACGATGGCGGGCGAGTTGCCGATAGTTGGAAGCAAAGCGGAGACAGTAGGCTGCAAGCCACGGCTTGATGGAACGTGCACGATCCCATGCTGAGAGATCGCCGTGCACAGTGATGAAGAGTTCTTGTGCAACATCTGCAAGATCGCACTCGAGGACGCCGAGCCGCCGAAGCGTGCGACTCACGAATGGAAAGTTCGCGCGGAAAACGGTTTCGAAGTCGGACGATGCACCCACCTCCACAACCGTTGTGACCGCCGCCACGCTTCCATCATGAGAAATCGTCATGGAGTCGATAGCCCGACCTCGAGACCAAAATGGCCGCCTATCGCGGGCGCCGTCCACGCGGGACTTGCGTTGACTAGCAGTGTCGTGCGCACGAGCGGCACGACAAGTTCGGCACGAGGCGTGAGGCGGAAAATGGACCCGAGAGGAACCGAAAGCGCGGCGCGCAACCCGAGCGAACCGATGATCGATGAGCCAAGGCTCGGGTGCTCCACTGAGGGCGAGCGACCTTGCAGCACACCAACGCGCCCGACCGCGCACGCGTGAAACCAGCCGTAGCGAAAGCAAGGAACGAGGGCACCGGAGAGCAACGTCGCTTCGAGATCGATTCCACGTTGGCTCGCAGGGCTGGGCTGCGTCTCGCCGCGACCTTCGAGTCGAATCACGAAATAGTCGCGCGCGAGGCCAACTCCGATTTCGCCACCGACCATCGTGCCCGGGGCTAGACCGAACGAGAGTCCAACCGCTGCGTGCCCTTGAAACGTCCATGGCGTAGACCGCGTTTGAGAAAGGTTGGGTTCGTCTTTGGTTGGTGCAGGCGTGACTTGTGGGTGCTCGTCGATCTTCGATGGCAACGGTTTTGGCGTCGGAACGGCTGGGCTCGCGAGTGGATCGATCGCGATCGCCACAGTTGTCGCGACGGCCTCGAGCAAATCGTCACACCGATCAAGACGCTCGACGAAATGCCTATCAATGGGCTTGCCGTGCACGTCGTTGATCCTGAGGTTGGCCTCGAGACCAGCGCCCTTCTTTTTGACCCTGAGCGCGAAGCCCTTTTCAGCGTGCTTCGTCGCAACGAAAGGATCGCGACCGATGCGACCGACGACCATCGTGCGGAACGACGACTCGTCGGGACAAGCGCGAGCTTGTTCGCCATCGACATCATAGACGAGCGTCGCAACGGGTGGAATTTCACCCGCGGCCGACGCTGCTTTCGTGACGGCAATTGTGACCAATTGCAGTAACAAATTGGACGCCCAACGCGTGGGCAGAGCGAACACGGGCGAACGCAAAGACATGCGCGCCCGTCGTAGCGCGACCCTTGGAGGAGCGCCACGCTCGGATCGACCGATCGATAACCTGGCACGGTCACACGCGTGAATGACTCGACTTGCTCTACGTCGGCGATCACGTCGTTGTGGCCAACAAGCCATCTGGCCTGCTCTTGCATTGCGGTTGGGACAACGACGATGATGTCGCACTTTTCCACATGCGTGACGCCATTGGTCAATATGTTTACCCATTGCATCGCCTCGATCGAGGCACGAGCGACGCACTCGTTCTTGCGCGATCGCGCGAAGTCGCAGCAACGACGCCAAGTGCTTCGAAGACGGACTCGTCGACAAGCGCTACCTCGCACTCGTTCGCGGCGCACCGCTGCGGAAGGCATCATCAAATACGCGATTCAAAAGTCAGAAGATGGTCCATGGGTCGATGCGATCACGCACTATCGAACGCTCGCAACTTCAACCGTCGATCGTTGTTCGCTCGCTCTCGCGATGCCAAAAACCGGGCGACTGCATCAGATTCGTCGCCACTTGCGACTTGCGCACATCAATCATCCGCTCACCGGTGACGTGAGGCACGGCTCGGGCGTCGTCAACCGTCACTACCGCGCGACATACAACCTTCATCGACTCGAGTTGCACGCGTGCGGCATCGAGTCTGCGTACCCGGTTAGCGGAGAACGCGTCGAAGTCTTTGCGCCTTTGCCAAACGATTTGTCTGAAGCGTTCTCGCCGTGGGTCCTGCGGACTCCTAGTTCGTTTTGGCGCCTTGATAGATCCAACGCGACATCAGTTCGCGCTCCTCGTCCGTCATCTTCGTCTTGTTGCCGAGTGGCATTGTCTTGCCGACGACCACGCGTGCCTTGATGCGTTCGGCGTGTTGCCTGATCTGTTCGGGTGAGTCGAACATCACGCCGACGGGCGCCGCCTTCCACACTTCATCGGTTGGCTTGCTCGAGTGGCACTGCACACACCGCTCACGCACCACCATCTGCACCGTCTTGAAGTCGGCCATCGGACCATCGTTGTTCGACGCCGCGATCGCACCTTCGGGCTTGATGCTCACGAGGGCGAACAAGCAGACCGAGCCAATCACGATTGCGGCGACGAACCCGACGAGCCACTGGCGAAACCAGAATCGGATGTTCATGAAATGGCGAATCGTGGCGCCCGATACTGCGAGAAGCGCCAATATCAAATAATTGTATTTGCTCCCGTAGGTGCTGGGGAAATGATTGCTGATCATGATGAACAGCACCGGAAACGTCATGTAGTTGTTGTGAATCGATCGCTGTTTCGCGTGCTTGCCGAGGCTGCCTTCTTGTGGCCTTCCCTCTTTGGTCGCCTTCGCCAACTCGGTCTGCGAAGGGATGATGTGGAAGAAAACGTTGCCCGACATGAGCGTGCCCATCATCGCGCCAAGATGGATGTACGCCGCACGGCCGCTCAAGAGTTGCGTCAGCAATGCGATAACGGCAGCGAGGAGCAAGAAGCAAATCGCCGTCAGAATGTTAGGTACCTTAGCAAGTGGCGAGCGCCACAAGAGATCGTAAGCGGCGAACCCGCCGGCGACGACGCCAGCTCCAACCATGAGACCTTGGGCGTGCGTAAGCTTCGACACGCTGGGGTCGACGAGGAACCCCTCGCTCGCGTAGTAGACGAGCGCCAGCAGGCTGATGCCGCTCATCCACGTGATGTACGACTGCCACTTGAACCAGTGCAGCACGCTCGGCATCTGGTGCGGCTCGAGTTGCTTCTTCTCGACTTGGTAGAAGCCACCGGAGTGGACCATCCAGATCTCGCCTTCGAACCCGGGTTTGGCATCGCTTGGCTTAATCAAATTGCGATCAAGCCAATTGAACAGCATTGAGTTACCGACCCACATGATGCCCGCAATGAGGTGGACCCAACGCAGGGCGAGATCGAGCAGCTCTTTCAGGTGATCCACGAGTCAGCAGGCCTCCAGGTTGGGCGCGAGTAGGCCACCCCATAGGCCAAGCGCAAGCGCAAGTAACGCGTGAGCGAGAAAACGCTGAGAAAGCGCATACTTTCGAACGTGATTGGTCTATGAGTGCGGGCCGCCCATGCGCGGGGCCTGCCGTCCTTGACAGTTGGGCTTTTTTGCATATTCTTCCGCCCCTCTGAACCCCTGAGGTAATTCCGTGGCCAATCATCCGTCAGCCGAGAAACGCAACCGCCAGCGCATCACCCGAACGCTCCGTAACCGCATGGTATCGAGCTCTGTTCGCTCGTTCGTCAAAGCCGTTCGCGAAGCGATCACCAAGAAGGATGCGGGCGCGGCAAAGACGGCACTTGCTACGGCGACCGTCGCCATCGACAAGGCAGCAACCAAGGGCATCATCCACGTGAAAGCAGCCTCGCGCACCATCTCGCGCCTCGCTTCACAAGTGCACAAGCTCGGCGCAAAGTAACGTCGGCTGCGACCCTTTCGGCAAGCGATACGCTTCGCCAACCCCGTCCCCATCGTCTAGTGGCCCAGGACCGCGGCTTTTCACGTCGCTAACGGGGGTTCGACTCCCCCTGGGGACGCCCATTTTATCAACGACCCGCCTCAAAGGCCCGGGTCGGATAACTCACCAGGGCTCGTCTGCCTTTCCGTGTGCTTCGCGCACTGCGCTTCGGACTTCGTCCGGCTTCGTGCACTCCGTGCAGGAAAGGGGCGACTCCCCCTGGGGACGCCATATTTCTAAGGGAAGTTGGCTATTTTGCTTCCCGTCTCCCCGTGCTCTCCACGATTTGTACCGGGATCGTGGTGTGGGGCTCGTTGAGAAGACGATCCTCTACGGTGGTGTGTGCTTCCGGGTGCTTCATCGGGTTCCCTCGAAATGAGTTGACCGCACGATGCGGTCCCCCTTGAACCAACCAAGCGTAAGTTGGAATCCATGATCGAGCTGTCGCGCGCGAGCACGGATGGCACGCTAACTGGCATGTACGTTTTGACGCATCGCGCGCACAAGCAATGAAAGCACTGATGGCACGCACCGTGCGTACGTGCGATGCATGCTTCGACGTCTCGCGGCTCATCTTGCGTTGCTCGGATCCTTTAGCGTTTCCGCATGCAGCGCGACGTTGTCTTCATCGACGCCAGACAGTTCACCTGACGGTGGGCCGACCGAGCAAGCTGACTCGGGTTTGTGCAATGGCGGTACTCGCGTGCCACAGGTTCATCGTGCGCAGGCGAGCGCGTGCTCCTCGGCGCGCGGTTCGGGGGACCAGTTCACCCCGCGAAGCGGGGACGAGTGTACGAGCGATGCAACCTGCACGACAGGCTCCAACGGTCGCTGCCTGTTTCTTGCAGGCAACGGGCACTGCAGCTACGACGCTTGCACGAGCGACACCGACTGCACGGGGGGTGCGGTTTGTGACTGTCGTCCTAGCGGTACATCGAATCGCCCGAACATCTGCCTAGGCGGCGACTGTCGCGTCGATACGGATTGCGGTGCGACGGGCTATTGCTCGCGCAGCGAGATACCTGGCGCAATTCCGGTCTGGGAGGGTAACGGAGCACCAGGGTTCAGCACCGTTTTTTCGACCGGGTACTTCTGCCATACGGCGAACGATTGCTGCATCGATAAGGTGGACTGCGCGCCGAATGGGACGCACTACGACTACTGCCTATTCGCGAAAGATCGGTGGATGTGCGGAGGCGGCCCCTGAGGCCATCGCTTTTCGGAGCGTCAAAGGGGGACTGCCCTCTTCGAGAACGTGCAGGCTGCTTCCGTCTGTCGTGAACAACAATCGAATCGCGATGCCCAGCACACGAAACTCCGCGGAGCCTGTGCACGCGAGCTGAAGTGGTGGGCCCATGCCGCTGAGTCCAAGGGTCTGCGCTCGCAGGACACGAGCCTTCGCGCCTGACGACAATCATGCGACAAGGCGTGATGAACCTTCGCGCCCTTGTCCTCATGCCGGTGCTTTTGGCAGCCTGCGGTACCGCCCGCCGCCCGTCTGCAACCGATCTCAAGCATGTGCAGCCGACGCCGTCGTCAACCGTGTCGCTTTGTGAACGACCGCTCGCGAAGATCGTGGTGATTCCACGAGTGTCGCCAAGCCTCAAGAACGCAAACGTGGCCGATACGTGGGCCAGCACCGTTGACAAAGTGCCTGAAGGCGCGAACGCCTGCTTCGTTGCAAACGACAACATTTCAAGTGCGATGCGCGAGTCGGCGTCCGCACAAGGAACCGCTGCGCCGCATCAATCGAAACCACCGAAGTACATGGATCTCGTGGATCAGCGCCTGCGCCTCACGCGCGAAGAACACGCGCTGCTCGCGCGTGATGGCTTCGTGGTGCTCGATCGCTTTGCGTACACCTCGTACGGGCTCGCGTATCACGAGATCTTTCGTCAACAGCTGCCGCTCTTCGTGTCGATCGATTCGATTTTGCACGCAACCTACATGTCAAACGGAACCGCAATCGCGCGCACTGAAGAACACGTTCTGTCGCGAACGCTCTACGAAGCGCTTGTGAAGATGAACAAATCGATCGTCAAGTCGCCTTACAGTCAAGAAGTGAAACAAGATCTCAAAACCTACTTGGGATCGGCGCTCAAGCTTTTGTCCGGCGACGCCGACGACGACAAGAATCTCTCCGCGATCGTGCGGGGCGTGGGCCTCGAGAGCGTGCAGATATTCGGACGCGATCGCATGGTCGACAAAACACGATTTGAGCCACGGGGTAACTACGTCGGGGGCTGGCAAACTTACCCCGAGATGCCTCCGCCGAAGAAGAACGCGACTGACGCGGCCGTCGAACCCAAAGGGCCGCAAGTGACCTCCGACAATTACTTCCGCGCGCTCACGTGGCTCTCACGGCTCGAGCTCAATCTTGTGTCGCGACCGTGTGCAAGTTCGTCTCCCAATGGTCCGCATGATCCTGTCGAAGTGACAGCGCGCGAAATTCGCTTGGCCATGGCGGTTGCCGACCTTGCGCAAAGAGCAGGAACGCGTGAGATGGTTCAGAAAATTGACGCAACGTATGCAACGTTTGTGGGGCCACGCGAAGATGTAGGCGTCGAATCGATGCTCGCGCTCATGAAAGAGGCCAATACCAATCCGAACGACCCCAATGGTGCGAAGAAGATCGTGACCGCCGTTGCCGATCGCTTTCCAAGACGCGCGAATACGCACTTTCGCCATGAAGCGTGCGGCGAAGTTCCTGCCGTCATGACGATGTTCGGCATTCGCGCGGTGCCTGACGTCGAGCCACTCACGAATCTCGTTCACGCGCATGTCGCAGAACGCAAGGTCACGAACTTCGCCGATATTGGGTACGTGCTCGGCCACGACGCGGCCGCCGAATGGCTCGTCAGTAAGGAGAGCGTCTACCCCGAACCGCTGAACGGTTCGCGGGCGCAAATCCGCAAGGAGAACAACGGCAAGAGCCTTTACAATCATTGGCTAGGCGCTGTCCTTGCACTTGCCGATCACGAAGAAGGGACAGTGCCCACGTTTGTCAACACGCTTTCCTATCAGCGCATGCGCATGAACTCTGCGCTCGTGGGCTTCGGACAAATTCGACACAACTACGTCGCGATCGCAGCCCAAGGGTACGATCAGTACGGCTGCGAAATTCCTGATGGTTACGTTGAGCCTGCCCTGGGCACTATCGAGGGGCTCATAGCGTATCAGAAGGAAGAAGCGGTGCTCACCTCCAAGGGACCCGAACATGAAGCGGTGCTGTCGACGCTGCGCGGGATCATGCGAACCGAACGTGCAGGGCTTACGCTTTCTGAACCGCAACGTCGCTTTCTCGCAATGGTTTCGGAGTACATCAGCGTCAAGCAACAGGGCGATTCAGGCGGACCGCCGAAGTACACCGGTTGGTACTTCGACATGTTCACCGATCGTCACCACGGCGCGCTGAAGTATGCGGGCTTCATCGGCGACTACTTCACGCATACGAATGGCGGCGGACAGGTGAACTACGTTGGAGCGAGCGGCGTCCGCCTCGGCGTGTTTCTTGTGGACACCAACGGCGA
>JAHFDY010000157.1 GCA_023248735.1 Myxococcales bacterium | reverse complement strand
GCGCGATCGTCGTAGCTCGCAGCGCAGCCCACCCAGAACAGGACTTCGGCATTGGGCTTTTCGCTCATCATCGAGATGCCAAGACCATCCGACCACGCCGCGCGGTCCATGCGCGACAGATTCCATGGGTTCCCGTTCACTTCCATGCCTTGGAATGGCTTTGCAAGTTGCGGAGGGAACTCACCCTTCACGAGGACGAGGTTGCGGCGAATGTCAACGATCTTGTCTACATACGAAATCATGACCGGACACTGCTCTTCGCAGGCACGGCAGCTGGTGCAAGCCCACACGACATCAGGATGAATGAACTCCTCGATGTTGATCGCCTTAACATGTGAGGTGATGCCAAGATCCGCGGCAGCAGCGCCTTGATTCGGATCGCTTCCCTCCGCGCTTGCAGTCGCTTGGTGGAGCTTCTGCGGCTTTCCTTGAGCCTCGATGAATTCACCCTCGCGCTGATACAAATGATCGCGAAGCGCCAGCGTGAAGTGCTTCGGAGAAAGTACCTTGCCGGTTCGATGCGCGGGGCAATTGTCCGAGCAACGACCGCATTCAGTGCACGTGTAGAAGTCGAGAATCGCCTTCCACGAAAAGTGCTCGATGCGCGCCGCGCCAATCGGTAGTGCACGTGGATCAGTAGCCTCGGCTGCAGCGCCAACCATCTCCATCAGCTTCTCGGCGCTCTCGGCCATCGGCTTCAGACGACCCGCTGGTTCGAGGTTTTGGAAGAAGACGTTCGGAATGCCGGTGATCACATGGAAGTGTTTGGAGTGCGGAAGCAAGTTCAGGAACACGAGCACGAGCGTGGAGTGCGTCCAAAAGCCAGCGTGCGAAATCATGATCAACGCGCGTGGCGACAAATTCTTGAACAGCGTGGCGAAGGCCGAACCCGCGGGCGATGGCCATGCGGACCACAAAATGGCGCCACCATCGACGTGGTGTGTCTTGCCGAGCGGTGCGATGATCGTCGCGATCGATACGCACTGTGCTGCTGTCGCCTGCGCGTTCGGAGAACCGCAGAGATCATGGTTGCGGAACAGAAGCACGAGGCTCGCTCCGTCGTACGCCATGTCCGCCACCATCATGGTGATGATGATGAAAAGGATGAGAAGGCCTTCACCCGACAGCGTCATGCGCTTCTGCGGGCGAATCACCCGGTAGTAGACGAAGACAAGTGCGCCGACGACGACGAGCGTCGCGATCACATCCTTAGTGAATTCGTAAAGGCGGCCCGCCACGTTCTCGGGGCTCAAGAAAACGAAATTCCACGCCGGATAGAAGCCGCGTCCCCACAGGATCAGCGTGCGAACGAGGAGCACAATGAAACCGGTGAAGATCAGTTTGTGCGCCAGCCCCGCAGGACTGTAGTAGTCCATTTTTTCTTGGCGAAACGCGTATCTCCAAGTGCCCTCGATACGCTCGGCGATGCGGTCGAAAATGTCTACTCGACGCCCCACTTGCAGCAGCTGCCAGCGACGACTCGCCGACCAGGCGAACATGGCCAGCATGCCAACGATGAGAGACGCCATAACGATAGGACCCATGAACTCTCCTGAAACGAAAACGAGGCAAACCCCGCATAGGGGGACGTCCGCTTCTATAGGGTTTGAGGGTACAAGGTCAAACGCTGCTCGCGAAGCACGCGAGATTGCGTCGCGGTTTACAGGTCAAACGCGAACGTACGAGTGTCCCCCACCTTCGCAAACTCGAGCGCAAGTCGGTAGCTCCTCGAACCAATCCGCGCCGAAAGTGTCGCCTTGACGGGCGAGATGTGACCCATGGGATCGGCCAGCTTGACTGCGACCACGTAGTGCCCGAGCGGAGGCTCGTCGGTCGCAAACAGATTCTCGTAGTTTTGCTCGCCGCAGCCATCACGCGGACAGTCGTGATCGAGCCGAAAGCCCGTAATTGTCGGCGTATCGTCAGACACGGTATCGCCGGACGGAATCGTAAGACGCAAATCGAGATCAACGGGAGCGCTTCCCCACGCCACGGTCATTTGAATCGGTCCGCTCCGAAGTCCACACCCTTCATCGATGACGCCGTTGCAATTGTCGTCAATGGCGTTGAAGCAAAGCTCGACACCGGAAACAACGCACGCGGTATCGATCGCAAGCCCCGGGGTCGCCGACAGGTTCTTTGGCACAAGCGTCGATCCAACCGCAGCCAGGGGAGCGGGTAGCGGACCGCACGCCCCCACCGCCATCCAAATCGATGCGCCAAAAAAAAGGGCTCTCACCGAGGCGCGATCTGACGAATATTTGGCCCCGCTGCCTCAGCCCCATCGCGACCCTTTGGAGCGTCGGGCATGCTGTCCGAGATGGCCTTTGGGTTCAACACTTCGAAGAACGCCTTTTTCGACATCTCGCCGAGCGCGCCTGGCTCATGGCGGAGCGCCATCAACACGCCGCGCTCTTTGGTGAACTTGAGCATCATGACCGCCGCATCACGCTTGGCCACATCGGCTCCCTTTGCGTCGCGCAGGAGCCTCACGCGAAGTTGAGTCCGCGTGATTGAATGAGGGCCGTTGTCGATGATCGTCGCTTCGACCAGGTTGCGCGCGACGATGGCTCCCGCCCAATCTTGGAAGTTGTTGTGCACCTTCGCATGCGAGATGGCGTTTGCATTGCGAACCCATCGCGCAACGTCACCCGACTCGTAGTTGCGATCGCTCCAGTACGAAAAGGTGCGATTGTAAACATCCTTTAGCTCTCCGAGCGCTTCGGCATTGGCATCATTGAAAGTGCCGATCGTGCGTACGGACATGTCAGGCTCGGCCCCGAGGAGAAGCGCGAGAGCAGCATCCGCACGCGTATCGGTGTCGCCAAGTTTCGCGAAGAGCTTCTCCGCCATCGCCTTGGTAAGACCCGACTTGCCGAGCGCTCTTGCGGCCTGATGACGGATTTCGAGATCAGCCTTGCTCGTCATCAGCGTGTAGAGCGCCTCAGCACCTGCGGGATACGGACGCTGCACGAGCGCCTCGAGGTAGCAGCCTCGAAGGAAGTTCGCGGGCTTGTCCGTCTTGGAGATGTCGGTCGCCTTTTTCAGGACCGAGCTCATGTCCTCATCCGTCGCGACCCAAGCAAGGGCCGCGCACGCTTCAAAGCGCGATTGCTCCTGCTCCAAGGGGTCTTCAATATGCTTGACCAAAATCGGATAGGCTCTTGGATCGCCCCATTCGGCAAATCCTTGCGAAGAGCCGGCACCGAGGCTTCGAAAGACCATGCCGAGGACAGTGAGGCCACCTTGCTCCAGCGATTCCCAAGACACGTTCGTCTTTAGCGGGCGGCGCTTGATTTGCTTCTCGAGGACGGACCACGCACTCGGATCTTTCGTTGCACCGAGGTAGCGGAGCGCGCTCTGTGGCACCTCCCACACCGGAGGAAATGTTTGGACACCGTCGATTGGAAACGGCACGTTTGGATCGGCCCACGCGCGGAGCTTCGGCAACGCCGCCGCCGACTTGACGTGTGCGAGGAAGCGCAACGCGTTTGCATGCGGATAGAGGCGACCGCCAGGATGGTGCGTGTCGCTCCAGCTGAGCGCGCCTTCCTCGGCGGCCTTACGAAGGTCAACCAACTTGTCTTGATTGAGAATCGCGAGATCCGCGAGGTAGCGCGCCGCGGTTACGCGTTCGGCGTCTTTTGCGCTGCCTTCCGAGTATTCCTTCGGGTACTCCTTCGGATCGTAGAGCTTCAGCGTATCTTGCTCGAGGCGCCAACCAAGCGTCTCGGCCGCACGCACGTCGCCAATTTCGGCAAGGCGCAACGCCGCTTGCACTTTCCAAATCGGCTTCGGATTCGTCTTCAGGAATTCGTAGAGCGCATCGCCACCGCGCGGATCTTGGAGCTGCTCGATCAATTTGAAGATTGCGCGTGTCTGCGCCTTCTCTTCGTCGGGCGCGACCGTCTTGAGCGCCAAGATGAGGCCGCGGGTTCCGACGCCGTTTTGTAGCGCCTCGAGAATTTTCTCGCGTGAGGCCTTGTCGGCCTTCGACAATGCACCCAGCAGCGGTTGAAGCGACGCTTCGTTTGCAATGCGGCCGAGCCCGACTGCGGCTTCGCGCGCAACCTCGATACCCTTGTCGTTGACGAGCTTCGTGAGCGTATCGATCCACTTCGGATCCGCGGTCGCCGAAAGCGCGATGGCGACGAGTTGCCGCAGCCCCGCATTCTCGTCACCGGCAAGTGACGCGAGCTTGTCGAGCGACACAAGGGACGCGAACACTTCGGGATCAAACGCCCGATTTTGGTCAAGACGCGTGACCGTCGACAAGTTGCCAAGCTTGTATTCGACGAGGCACGTATCAAAGGCTTGGGGCTCCTTAAGAACCGTTAGCGCCCAACAAATTTGTGGCTTGTCGCTCGCGTCGGCACTCTTGAGTGCTTCGAGCAGCGGCGCCTTCGCAGCATCGGCGAGCGGCGTCCCGTACTCCACGAGCGCCATCGCTGCGGTGCCGGTCAACGCGTGGTCCTTTGATTTGACACCTTCGATGATCGGTTTCAGACCCTCGACGTCTTTCTCCCACGCGAGTTGCGCAAACGCTTCCTGACGCGAGCGTGGATCGCGCTCAGGCCCGGCCCACTTGCGAAACTCCGTCATGCGTTCAGCAAGAGGAAGCACGCCTATCTTCACCTTGTCTTTCGCGACCTGCTCAGGAGTCGGTGGCGCCGTGTCCGTCTTGTTGATCGCCGCGACGGCGACAACCACGCCCACAAGCGCAGCCACGCCAACGCCGATGATCAAAGGCTTGGCGCCGCTCTTGGTGACTGCGGCCTCATTTTCGTCGAGATAATCGTTCATGGGGCGACCTCTTGGCTGGGCGGGCACGATACAGCCGAGCGGATAGAAAACCAGCGCAAAAGTACGATTTTTCGGCTGAAAACGTTGCGTGACGAAGCGTGCAGGCACGCGGTAGAAATCAACGGCAATGAGGACGCTGATTGTTGTCGCCGGGATCATTATCGAAAACGAAAGAGTGCTTCTCACCCAGCGAAAGGCGGGTGCCCACCTTGCGGGCCTTTGGGAATTCCCGGGCGGCAAGGTCAATGAGGGCGAGGACCCACGCGACGCGTTAGTGCGCGAATTGCATGAGGAAATCGGTATCGATGCGACGGTCAACGAGATCGTCGAGGTAACCCATTTTCGCTACGAAGAGGCGCAGAAAACTGTGTTGCTTTTGTTCTACGCCTGCGCGCGGAAGGCCAACTCGCCCGTTGCCAGCGCGATCGACGTCGCCGCCCTTCGCTGGGCCAGCGCCCACGAACTCGAACCCGCTCTGTTTCCGCCGGCTGACGTTGATGTTCTTGCGAAGGTGCGCGGGCGGCTCAGCCGTTCGCTCTTGTAACCGCATTGGCGACCTCGCGCGCGGTCCACGGTGCGAGCAGGATGCCATTGCGATGATGACCAGTCGCGAGAAACAGGCCAGGGACTTCCGTCGTTCCAACGAGGGGCATTGCGTCTCCGGCAAAGGGCCGAAAATTGCTCCACGCGGTTACAAATGCCGCGGCGCCGAGCGACGGTACTGCGGTGATCGCACCTTCAAGAATCGCCGCAACACCGGCAGCGGTAACTTCTTTTTGAAACCCGACTGCTTCCATGGTGGAGCCACACACGACGCGTCCGTCACCTCGTGGCACGACATAGGTCGCTCCCGCCATCACGATGGTGCGAAGTTGCGGCGGCCGCTCTTCGAGCTGCACCACTTGACCGCGAATGGGCTTGACGAGGGACGCTCGCAAGGACGCACCGGGAACAAGCGCGGACCAACTGCCAGCGGCGAGCACGACGGCATCGGCAGAGAGCTCACCATCCTCGAGCAGGACCCCGGTTGCGCGCCCACCCGAAATGGCAATTTTCTTTACCATCGCGCCCGACCGCGTTTGCACCCCTTCGCGCGCAAGCGCAGCCACAAGGGCTCGGAGAAGTAGTGGTGGATCGACCTGCGCATCGTCGGGGAAAAAAAGCGCCGAGGCGATCTCGCCGTTCGAAGCGGGTTCGAGTTTGCTAGCGCCGGCGCGGTCGAGGCGCACGACGCGCAGATTTGCGGCCTCCTGCCAGGTTGCGGTGCGCTCAAGATCGGCGGCCTCGTGTTCCGTCAGCGCAAGCCGAAGCACACCCGAACGAACGTAGCCCACGCTAAGGGCGCCATCGTTAGTCAACTTCTTTACCCATTCTGGATAAAGCGCGCGCGAGCTAATCAGAAGATCAACGAGTGGACCTGGTTCGTGCGATTCGGATTGCGCGCCGAGGATCCCCGCGGCTGCGGTCGACGCTTCGGCACCTGGGATCGCGCGTTCGAGGACGGTGACACTGACGCCACGTTCGGCGAGGGCGAGCGCGCTTGCGCACCCCATGATGCCACCACCAATGACAACGACTCGCACGAATCGCACGGTAGTGCCGTGGAACGACGACGAGAAGCGCTTACGTGGCGGGTCGAACGAGGCGCGCGGCCATCAGTCCGTTGTAGAGCACCGAAGCCATAAACAGCCCCGCGAGCACGATCGCCCACCGATTGCCTGAAGGCAGATCGCCATTCACAATGACGTACGTTTCGACCGGGAGCGGCGCGCTCCGCAAACCTTCGAGCGACGCACGAAGGCCGCGATGACGATGCCCCAGATTGTCGAGTCGTTCCAACCGACCGGTTACCTCGTGCGGGGGCACCCAGCGCGTACCCTGCTCGCCCTCGGGCATACTTACCTCAACCCACAAATCGTCGCGACCCGCCACCGGCATCAACCGACATCGAACGTCTGGCGAAAGTGGCCGAACGAAACTCAACGCGCCCGATGCCCCAAGAAGTCCGGTACCGGAGATGACGTGACCCGTGTGGCGAGCGAGCTCATGCGTCGGCGCAAGCCGCAAATCTCCGGCCCGCGTCACTTCACCCGCACTCATCGCAAAGGCGGCCTCACGACGAAGGCCCCACAAAGTCAATACGGAGACGATCGCCGTGCTCACAAACAGCGCCAACGTCGCACGTCGAGCACCAAGCGGCGGGCTTGGCAATGCCATCAACTCGGGGTCGACGGCCTCTTCCAGGTGGGAAACGACGGTGAATTCGCTCACGAAACCTCGGACAGCATGGGCAAAAAAAAGTTCCCGCGTTGAAAAAGTAGCGACCGCGGGACCCAACGGCGCAAACAGCAACCTATCACGCGAATCCGACCCTTAGTCATGCCCGCGCAACCGTAGATCAGTTGCAGTCGCGCTTTTGCGTGCAGTACCCTAACGGAACGATGGCCGACGCAAAGGCAACAGTGTGCCAAAATTGCGGGTTCAAGAAGAACCCACCTGGAAGCGCGCGGTGTGCATCATGCGGGGCCAAACTCGACGACCTCGACAAATCCGGCGCGAAGGGCAAAAGCGAAGACGCGGACCGGCGCTATCAGCAGGATGGCTTCAGCGTTTTGTGGTTCGGCATCGCGTTCTTGGTCCAAGCGGTGCTCACGGGAGCGATCGTCTTCGGTCTCCCATTTGTGATCGCGAAGCTCTTTTTCGAGGGGGGCAACGGCATGTTGGTGTGCATACCGGTGTGGTTCATCGGCGGGTTGCTCGTCGGCATGATTTCGCCCGGGCGCACCTTCATTGAGCCAGTCCTTGCCAGCATTCTCGTGGCGATCCCCGCAACGG
This sequence comes from Myxococcales bacterium, assembly GCA_023248735.1. GTDB lineage: Bacteria > Myxococcota_A > Polyangia > Polyangiales > Polyangiaceae > JAHFDX01. Next base: position 3,514 of record JAHFDY010000157.1, on the reverse strand, counting down.
TCCTCCTCGTGCAGACGCAGACCGTGCACACATTGCCGACATTCCTCTATTTGATCCTTGCCGCAATCGGCGTGCTCTTCACGCTCGTGGGATCGTACTTGGGCGAGCGTATTCAGCTGGGGCCAGCGCCGAAGCCAACGGATTCGTAAGGTACTGCTACGCGGAACGGCGACTTCAACTGAGTGCGCGTTCGCCCGGAGAAGGGTGCGTCGACATCCAACGCTCGAGCGCCGGGAACACTTCCGTCGTCGCGTGCTTGCCGATGACCAAATCGAAGTGGCCGTAGTGGTAACGATCGCCACGGCCTCTCCCGAAAACGACGAGCTCTTTGTCGGGCGTACCCACCGCGTCGAACGTGCGCCGGGCGGCGAGCGGGGGGCATTGCTTGTCACGATCACCGGTTACGATCATCGTCGGCACCTTAATGACCTTCGCGGCATCCATGTACCGCCTCGAAGGATCTCGCGCTGAGCGCAGTCCCCCCGGCTCCAGACCGGAGGTCAGCTGCGCGATGACGCCCGTTGACGTGTCCGAAAAAACCTCACGACAAACGTTTTGCCACAACTCGTGATCGGAATTGCCAGGCCACACATTGAGCGTCGAAAAGGGCGTCCGCAGCGTCGGGAGGAGTCGACTCTCGAGCCTTGCAAGGCCTCCAACTGGAACTGAAGGCAGTCGCTTGATGAGAGGAAATAGAGGATGGAACAGACTCCAGTCAGAGCCCGACGCACTGTAGTCAAGACTCGATCCCACGGTAGTGAGCGACGCAAGCTTCACTTCGGGTTCGTCGATCGTGAGGCCTAGACCGATGATGCCGCCCATCGAGTGACCAATCCAATGCGCGCGTTTGGAACCCGTCACTTCACATGCGTGGCTAACCAGAAGTGGTGCATCAATTTCGACGTACTCCGAGAATGCCCAATCGCGAACGCCGCGGTTGTGGGTACTCGTGCCGTGGCCACGCAGGTCGCCAACGAATACGTCATAGCCGCGTTCGACAAGAAAATTGACCATCGTGGTCTGGCCGAGCTCAAAGCTGCGCCCACTGGCCGCAAAGCCATGACACAGCACGACGGGGTGCGGCTGTGAACGCTCACGCGGCTCGTAGTGACGAACCGCGAGCGACCAACCGTCAACCGTATTGACATAGGCTTCCTTCACGGCTCATGCACCCGTCAGCCCACAGGCTTCGTCGCCGTGAACGTAAAGTCGCAATGCGTCCCGCCCGTCGCAAGCGTCTGCGTGCGATGCAGAAGCACGGGACGACGTTTGCCGTCGAAGAAGCCCGAATCGACTTCACAAAAAAGCGGCACGAGATGCGCTGCGTCGACCTGGCCCAAAAGATCGACGAATCGGCAGCGCGTCACGTTGAAGCGGAGGGTCTCCTTGTCGAGCATCGTGGCCTTCCCCTCCGCGTTGAAAAATTCGTCAATGAGCTTGCCCGCCATCTCGCCCAACTTGTCAGGCGTCACACTCGGCACGATCGAGTCGAGAAAGATGACGCCACCGGCAAGCGTAAGCGTTCGACAAACGGCCAAGGCCTTTTCGCCACCATACTTGCTACGAATCGCGCGATCGAGAAGCACGAGGTCTCCAACCTGCCTTCGCGAGAGGCGGTCGCGCTCATCGACGGCGGGCCCAAGGCTCGCAAACGGCTCCCCACGAAGTTTCGCACCGGCGATGCGACCCAAAATACCGAGTGTCCCAAAGAACCCAAAGTTCGATCCAAGGGCCTTGAAGGTGACACCAATCGCGGCGCGTTCGCCCTTCTTGAGGGCAGCTTCAGCAAGTTTCACGAACGCAAGGCTACCAGAAAGCGCCGCGACCGAGATCAACGTCAGACATCAGACGCAGACGCCGGCTGACCGTTTCAGAGCTTCCATTTGCAAGCCGCGAGGGCTGCGCACGAAGGGACTTTCACGGCTGCTCGGAGGCACTGGGCATCGTCGTTGGACAAGCACGAAACCGTCGATGCCATCTCGCAGTTGATCTGGCACTGACTCTTGGAGGGCGCGCCGCACTTGAACGAGAAGTCGCAGATGACACCATCTGACTTGAAGCCGCATACCGTCTCTGCCGCTGCGTACGTCAGGCAGCCGGCGTCGTTCACGGGCAAAAGCGGACCTGCATCGACTACCTGGGCGTCCGCTGCATCGCCGCCCGCGCTCGCGTCAATTGTGCCAGACGCGTCAGGGGATGCGTCCTGTCCAACGGAAGCCTCCGAGGACGCATCCGTCGCAGACGATCCACTGCTGCAAGCGACGAGAAGGAGGCCGCCTACGATGATTGTGGCGCGTCGCTGCCAAACGCGCGTTGCCGACTGGGTGTGTATTTTCATCTCGCGCGTGTACTTCCCCATAGCGGGGACTATGTCAAGGCCGCGTCGCGCGTCTATTTCCCGCACACCATCGTGGTCGCGTTCCACTTGTTGGGAGCGGCGCAGGCCACGCACTTGCTTGTAGCGCCGTCGGTCCGCTTGAACTTCGTAACATCGCGGCACGCGCACTTGCCTTGCGAGAGCTTCATGTCCGCGCTCTTGCAATTGCACGTATTGTCTACGTTGGAACGAAATTGATCGGGTTGGCATTTCGGAAAGCAGCGACCACCGATGAGATCGTTATTCGCGTCGCACACCTTCTTGCATAGACCCGCGACGACCTGCTCGTCAGCGGCGCATCTTGGAACACAATTTTCCCCTACGCGCTGATTGACGGGCGCGCACTTGAACAAGCACTTGTCGCCGACGCGTTCCTTGTCGACCGTGCACTTGGGCAAACACTGATTCACTCCGCCGAGCACGACAAGGTCAAGCGTTGCCGCGCACGTGCAAGCACCCGCTGCGTTTCGCGCCCCAGGGCATGCCGCGACGCAGGCTCCGTTGACCTTTTCGTAGCCCGGCGCGCACTTGCAGCCGTACGGAGCGTCCTTGCTGCGAACCTCGTTGGACGACGATGAGCACATTTGCGTCAAGCAATTGCCCTTGGCGACTTCACCAGTGCAAGCGCGACCGATGCTCACGCACTTGAGCTCGATGATGTCCCAATATTCGTAAAGGCGCTTACACGATTGCTGCGCCGACGCGTCAGGCGCGCTGAGCAAGGTCCCAAAGAAAACCGATCCCACAGCGATCGAAGACCTCATATGCGCTTCCCCTTTTCGAACATCCACCTACAGCCTGACGGCGCCAACGCGCGCAACATTCACACCTGAGTCGCCCAAAAAGTAACCGAGAACGGCATAATTCGGGGTGCCGCCCACACCTAGCCCGCACATGTGCGCCAACCCCCCAAAAAGCCGCGCCACAAAACCAACGCGACCTCCCGCCAGCGAGGCATCACCAAAACGCGGCCATCACCCAAAACGCGGCATCAGCTAAAGCGATAAATGGGTGGTACCGTCCAGCACTCCCACCGCGTCCCGCAATCCCCGACACAAACTAAATGTCTTTTTGATCGCGGATTCGCGCAGCCTTACCTTCGAGACCACGCAAGTAGTAGAGGCGCGCACGGCGAAC
>JAHFDY010000156.1 GCA_023248735.1 Myxococcales bacterium | reverse complement strand
TCGCCGTCGGCCGCCGCAACGTTGAGAAAAGCACCCTGCGGGCCGAAGCGGGCGATTGGTAAAGAAGTGGAACGACCGAGGATGGCGTCAATGGACATGAGAGCCGCCACTCCTTACCCGATTGGTGGCAGCGCAACTAGCGCATGCTAATCGTCGCAGACGTCGAAGCGGGACGCCCCGAATGGTGGAAGCGCTTCTAACGCGCTACGCTCGCCTGCCTCACGATGGCAAAAAGAGGTCACGTTCTCGGCGGCGGCGCATATCTGCTTGGCGGACAAAAAGAGTTCGCGCTCGCGGTCATCGATCTCGACGATCCGTCGCCAAAGGCCGAGTTACTTAGCCTCGCATTCCTCGCGCACGGGATCACGTTCGATCCAAACGATCGTTTTCGCGCGGCCATTTTCGAAAAAAAGGGTCCCCACGGCTGCATCGTCGATTTGCGATCGATGACGGTGACCAGTGCCCTCACGACGCCCGCGTCGCGGCAGTTCTATGGCCATGGCGCGTTCTCACGCGACGGAAAGCTGCTCTACGCGACCGAGTCGCGGCTCGATCGTGGTTTCGAGGGCGCGCTCGTTGTGCGCGACGCGGGCACACTTCAAGAGCTCGGCACGTTACCCACCTACGGCAGTGCCCCTCACGATTGCGCGATCATCGACGACGGCGCAACCATGGTGATCGCAAACGGCGGAGGCGTTACAGGTCGGTCGGAGGCGAGCGTGACGTATGTCGACCTTAGGACTGAAAAGTTGCTCGATCGCGTCGCCCTTGCATCCCCGAAATTCAACGCGGGTCACATTGCGCTGACCCACTCTGGCGACCTCGCAATTGTCTCCGCGCCCCGCGAAGGGAGGCCGCACACGGACCTTGGCGCCGTTACCGTTCGGGCGAAGGGAGGCAAAGTAACAACCGCGACGAAGCCAAGTAACGTTGTCTCTCGCATGATCGGCGAAACGCTCTCAGTGCTTGCTAGCGCTAGCGATCGCACAGTGCTCGCCACACATCCTCTGGGTGACTGCGTCACCGTATGGAAACTTGACGATGCATCGTTTGTCGAGACCCTGGAGATCGAGAATCCGCGAGGTCTCGCGACCACCCTCGATGGTGCGTGGATTCTCGTGAGTCACAGTACCGAGAACAACGTGCGCATCACTGCGATCGACGCCACGACCCGGAGGCAGGTCGGCCTGCACGTTGAACCGAGCTTCATGACGGGATCGCACCTGTTCGTTCACGATTTGCGGCCCACCGAGTAAACCCCGAGGCCTGGCTTTTCGCAGTTGGAGCGGTGTCTGGTAGTGTCCGGTCCATGCCGAGTCAGATTCGCAAGGTTCTTATCGCAAACCGAGGGGAAATCGCCGTTCGCGTTGCGCGCACCTTGCGCGAAATGGGCATCGCCGTTGTGGCCGTCTATTCCGACATTGATCGCGGTGCGCTGCATGTACGTGTCGCCGACGAGGCATACTGCATCGGGGGTGCAACAGCGGCCGAGAGCTACCTTCGCATCGACGCGATTCTCGACGTTGCCAAGCGCGCTGGCGTGGACGCGATCCATCCGGGCTACGGTTTTCTGAGTGAGAACCCAGCCTTCGTTGATGCATGCAACCAGGCTGGTGTCATTTTCATCGGACCTCCGGCAGCAGCCATGCGTCAGCTCGGGTCGAAGACCGCCGCGCGCGAGAAGATGCAAGCCGCAGGTGTGCCAGTCGTGCCTGGCGGGACATGTTCCACGGCAGAAGAGGCGCTTGGCGTCGCGAAGACCATTGGTTTCCCCGTCATGCTCAAGGCCTCAAGTGGTGGCGGTGGCAAGGGAATGCGCCTTGTCGATCGTCCAGAAGATTTACCAAACGCGTGGGAGCGTGCGCGCAGCGAGGCGAAGAAGTTCTTCGGCGACGACACGGTCTACGTCGAAAAGGCGATCATCCGGCCGCGGCACGTCGAGATTCAAGTGCTCGGCGATCAGCACGGTAACTTGGTACACCTCTTTGAGCGCGATTGTTCGATTCAGCGGCGAAACCAGAAGGTCGTTGAAGAGACCCCATCACCGGTGGCACCTGCCGAACTTGTTGAGCGCATGGGCGCGATCGCGGTGCAAGGCGCAAAGGCCGTCGGCTACTTCTCGGCCGGGACGTTCGAGTTTCTATTGGCCGAAGATGGCAGTTTCTACTTTCTCGAGATGAACACGCGCCTCCAAGTGGAACATCCGGTGACCGAGTGGATCACGGGACTCGACTTGGTGCGCGAGATGGTGCGCGTCGCGCGGGGAGAAACGCTCGGCTACGCGCAATCGGACGTCGTGCGCCGCGGCGCCTCAATCGAGTGTCGCGTGTACGCCGAAGATCCAGAAACGGGCTTCTTGCCCTCGCCAGGTCGCATCGAGCACCTTTCGGTGCCGGGTGGGCCAGGTGTGCGTGATGACGGCGGAGCGTATTCGGGGTGCGACATTTCGAGCTACTACGATCCGCTCATTTCGAAGTTGTCTGTGTGGGCCCCAACGCGTGAACTTGCCGTCGCGCGGATGTGTCGAGCGCTATCCGAGTATATTGTAACGGGAATACGCACGAATATCTCGTTCCACGAGCGCCTCTTCACGAACGCCGAGTTCGTCGCAGGTCGTTACGACACGGGCTTTCTCGATCGCCACAAGGAAACTTTGTTGATGGATCCGCATCTTGACGGTCAACGTGCAGAAGATTTGGCGATTGCGGTCGCCCTCTCGGCCACCGCCGCGAGAGCGTCACGTCCCGCTGAGGAGGATGCGGCCATCTCGCCATGGGTGAGCCAGTTTCGCGCGAGCCAGCTGCGGTCGTAGTTCTCGCGGGCTTGGGAGCGACGCTTGTCATCTCTTCCCAACGCCCAGGCGTCGGGCCGTAGTTTCGAGTCGCTTGTCGAGCGTCCAGAGTTGCGCGTCGCCGAGTCTCGCCGCGGCCAGCAGGTGGACATCGGCCCACCCGAGGCCAAGTCCCATCAACTTGTGCGCCTCAACGAATGCGAGCGCCTCTCGCAGCTCAAGTCCGGCCAATGACGGCAGTTCCGCAAATAACTGAAGGATCTTCGCGCGGCTTCGAAGATGTCCGCACGCGAGCTCGCCGATCACATACGGGTGCACCGCAATTTCGCCATCTTCCAAATGGTCACAGAGCGTTTCGTTCCTCCTTTTGAAGTGGTCGATCCAGACGGACGTGTCTGCCAGGATCACGAATGGCTCCGCCGCCTTGTCCCGGCGGTCGCCTTGGCATCGGAGCCGCCCAACGCAGCCAATCTTCTCGCAGCGACGCGCGCGATGAGCAGACGGAGACCCTCATGAATGAGGGCGGTCTTCTCATCAATACCGGTCAGAATTTTCGCTCGGGCGACGAGCGCGTCGTCTAAGTTGAGGGTCGTTCGCATATGTATCAGTATGCACAAATCATATGCATTCCGCCAGTGTCGCGTGGCGGACCGGAATTCGCTCAAGCCGCGCGGGGACGAGGCTTGCGGTTGTCGATCCACGCGGCGATTTCGACTGGTATCTCCGGGCTCTCGCGCAAGACGCCCAACTCGCGAAACACCTCGTTGGGATTGAGAAATGTCTTTCCGCTTCCGACGAGGCCTTCTGCGATGCAGCGTGCGCGGATTTCGCCGCGCACCACGATTTCTTGCTCCACATAGAAACGCTTGTCGTCCCAAGCGACGATGCGCGAGCGAACGTCAAACGCTTCAAGTAATGCGACCGATTTGTACAGGTAGGTGATGTCGGCAACGACCATGGGAAACCAGCGTTTCTTGACAACGGCGCCCCGAAATTCGCTCGCAAGCATGATCTGGTAGCGCCCGAACGCAAATGCACGGGTGTAGGCGTGGGCCATCATGCGCGACACGTCGATGTCGGTCAGCGGCCACGCACGCAGCGCGAACGTGTGCGTGTCAAGAAATCCGAGCGGTGGTCGCAAGAGCCAGAATGCGACGAGGCGAAGCAAGCGAAGACGGAACATCTTCGAGGACTTGTGTGGTCATTCACAAGGCTAGACAAGGGGGCCGGGAACTCAGTCTTCAACAAATTGTTTGAGCCGACTCAGGGCATCGTCCCACTCTCGTGAAATCCGATCCAGATAGGCGTGCGCATCGGAGACACGTTTTGGTTCAAACGCCCATATGCGCTCGCGCCCATCGCGTCGACTTTCGACCAAGCCGGCATCGGCAAGCACCTCAAGGTGCTTCGTAATCGCCTGCCTTGACACTCTCGACTTTGCGCTCAGGCGCGCGATTGATCCGGGCCCCCCGGAGGAAAGCCGCGCGAGCAGGCGAAGTCGCGTCTCGTCACCCAGCGCGAAAAAGAGAGGTGCCGCGTCGCGCACGTCGCCTGCATCGAGCGCGCTAGTTCGAGACATGCCGCTCAATGTTCTCGAGTTGCTGGCCCCAACCATGCGAGTTCATCCGAAATGCTTCATCACGACGTGCGTCTGGTAACTGGTCGAAGCCGGATTCGACGACCGTCAGAAACGTGCCACCGTTGGTCTCTTTTAGGCGAAACTCAACGAGCGTTGTGGGCTCACTTGAATAGTCAATCTTCGGATCGATAGCGTACGGATGCCATCGGAACGAAAAGAGATGCTCGGCTTGCATCTGTTCGACGATGATTTCCATCGTGAGATGCTCGTACCCGGGGTACCGCAACTTTCCCATGATGCTCTTGCCGATGGAGAAGGTTCCCTCCAGATTGACGCGGAACCACGTGCCGAACTCGGTGGCATCCGTCAGTGCGCGCCAAACGCGTGTTCGTGGGGCGGCAAGTAGAATATTCTTCTCAATTTGGTCTGTGCTTGATGCAACCATAGGCAACCTCTTGGTTGCATATTGACCGAACCGAAAGCGATACGCAACTAATTGATTGCATATCGCCGCTTCGGGGCGCCTGGCCACGGAGCTCTTCGCGACGCGTCCCCTTTATGGGAAAATCTCGCGCTCCTTATAGACGGCAGCGATGCGTCCCAACGCGATCGCATACGCAGCGACTCGCATGCTGCACTTCTTCTGTCGCGCGAAATCGCTTACCTCGCGGTAGCCCCGCTTCATGACGACCTCGAGTCGCGCGTCGACCTCTTCTTCGGTCCAACTTTCCGATCGCTTGTTCTGCACCCACTCGTAGTAGCTCACGGTGACACCGCCTGAATTGGCGAGCACGTCGGGAAGCACGTCGATGTTGCGGTCGAGTAACGTGCGTTCTCCCTCTGGGTTACACGGTCCGTTTGCGCCCTCGGCCACCAACTTGACGTCGAGTGCGTTGGCCTCTGCTTCTCCGATTTGGTTCTCAAGCGCGCACGGCGCGAAAATGTCGGCCTTGGTTGCAAAGAATTCTTCACGCGTGATGGCCTTGCCGCCCGGGTAGCCCGCGATTGAGCCGTGATGTGCGACGTAGTCCTGCAACTTGTGCGCGTTGAAGCCTTCGGGGTTGAAAAGGTAACCGGTGTGGTCACCTACCGCGATGGTCGACACGCCGAGTTTCGACAAGATGACCGCGGTGTGCGAACCGACGTTGCCGAATCCTTGGACGCTCATGGTTGAGCCTTCGAGATCGAAGTTCTTCTCGCGCGCCCATTCGAGAATGCAGTGAACGAGACCTTGACCGGTTGCCTTGGTGCGACCGAGCGTGCCGCCGCTTGCGACCGGCTTGCCGGTGACGACTCCCTTGACGCTTTGCTTCTCGGCAGAGCGGACCATGTTCGAATACGTGTCCATCATCCAAGCCATTGTTTGGCTATTGGTACCGACGTCGGGCGCAGGGATGTCGTACTCAGGTCCGATGTTCTCGCCAAGCGCGTGCGTGAAGCGGCGCGTGATCTTCTGCAGTTCACCTTTCGACACGCTGTGGGGATCGAACTTGATGCCGCCTTTGCCTCCGCCAAAAGGTAACCGCATGAGTGCCGATTTCCACGTCATCATGGCGGCGAGCGCCTTGACGTCGTCGAGCGAGACCTGTGGGTGGTAGCGCATGCCCCCCTTAAACGGGCCGAGCAAATTGTTGTGCTGAACCCGATAGCCCTTGAAGAGTCGCACTTCGCCGCTGTCCATTTTGACAGGAAAGTTGACGATCACTTCGTTCTTGGGCTGGGTCAAAATCGTGCGCACGTACGGCTCGATCTCTGCGATGGGCGCAGCTTGGTCGAGGTAGTCCTGCACGACCTTGTAGAAGTCGTAGTGGTTCGGTTTTGGGGGCGACATCGACAGGTTTGACACGGTCATGGCTCCGTTCGATCGGAAGTGGGTTTCACGACGCAATGCGCAAATTTACGGCACGATTAAGGCGCGTGCGAAGATCACTCTGGATTAGCAGATTGTCCGCTGTGCGAGTCAAGTACGTAATTCGTAACAAACGAAGGTACAATAAGTGCTCATCGCGTCCAAAGAACGTAGAGGAACACGACACTGCTCGTGACGAGTGCCGCGTCGACGCGGTCGAGGATGCCACCGTGCCCAGGCAAAATATTGCCAGAATCTTTCACGCCAGTCGAACGCTTGAAGAGCGACTCCGCGAGATCGCCCAGCTGCCCGAGAGTCGCGCCTACAAGCGCGAGAAGGACGCCGTGAACGAGCGGTAGTGCCTTGGCGAACGTGAAGTGTCCAACGATAGTCCACAGGGTTGCTGCAAGCACGCCGCCGATCGCGCCTTCGACGGTCTTCATGGGAGATACCGCTTCGTACAACTTGTGTTTGCCGAAGCGCTTGCCCGCGAAATAGCCGCCCGTATCGCTCATCCAAGCGAGACCGAGCGCGACCAAAATGTAACCGCTGCCATCGGCGCCGTAGCGCTTACGCAGGAGCGCGAGCAACGTAAGCGGAACGCCCATGTACAACGGTCCAAAGCTGCCCGCCGCGGCGCGCAGGGCAGCGGTTTGGATGTCGCCGAGTCTTGCGAGGGTGAGCAGTGGACCCATTAGAGGAACGAGGACGAGCACGGTTACGAACACGCGCGCGTCGGAAGCAAAAAAGAACGTGACAGAAACAGCGGCGCTGAGAAGTACGTAGCCGCTCTGGGCGACGCGATCGCCGCCGTGCGTCATGCCGAAGAACTCCCAAGCGCACAAGATGGATGCCGGCAGCGTGAGCGCAAAAAAGGCCCACGGAGGCGCCGGATAAAGCAGCGCGACGATGATGGGAACCCCGACGACAGCTGTGGCCAGGCGGAGCACGAGGTTGGAGGCCGCGGCCATATCGGGTCCACGTCTAACACGATAGGCGTGCTCCCGCGAAGTGCATCGGCACCGGCGCGTCGCCTGATAGGCTGTGGTTCATGGTTGGTCTCATAGTGGCTGTTCGTCTTCGGATGTCCGCTCACGATGCGCACTACGCCGGTGAGCTCGTTGACGGTGCGCGCATGCTTGCCCTCTTCGGTGACCTTGCGACGGAGCTCTTGATCCGGCTTGACGGCGACGAGGGGTTGTTTCGCGCCTATGAGTCGGTCGAGTTTCTCGCGCCGGTTTTCGCCGGTGACTACATTGAGGCTACGGCCGAGCTCACGCGTATCGGCAACACGAGTCGTCAGATGCGGTTTGAGGCACGGAAGGTGGTCACCAATCTTCGTCAAGATCCTTACCCACCGAGTGCCGCCGATGTGCTCAACGAACCGATTGTCGTTTGCCGCGCGGTCGGAACTTGCGTGACCCCAACCGAACTGCAGCGTCATCCGAAGGCGTTGTACATGCACTCGCTTCCGCCCGGGGCGGGCGCATCTGCAATTGTGACGCCCGTGCGACACGTGCCCGCGGACGTGATCCTCACCGCGGCGATCGTTGGCGCCGAAATTACGCGCGCGATGACTCCTTACTTACCCATCACTGCGCAAGAGATCGCGGATGAGGCGGCGAGGTGCCGAGAGGCAGGCGCCGCGGTGATTCACCTTCACGTGCGCAATGACGACGGTTCACCTTCGCAGGCTGCCGATCGATTCGCCGCTGCCATTGAGGCGATACGAAAAAAAACGGATTGCATCGTGCAAGTGTCTACCGGAGGCGCGGTAGGCATGTCGCTCGACGAGCGGCTTGGCGGTCTTTCGTGCAAGCCCGAGATGGCGACGCTCAACTGCGGCTCGCTCAACTTCGGCGACGACGTGTTCGTCAATCTCCGGCCAGAGATTCGTCATGTTGCGGCGCGCATACGAGAAGCGGGCGGCGTGCCCGAACTGGAGTGCTACGAAGTGGGCCATATCGACGAAGCGCTCGCGCTCGCGAAGGAAGGTGCGCTCATCGCGCCGCTCCACTTCCAATTTGTTTTAGGCATCGCGGGCGGCATTTCCGCACGCGCAGAAGCTATCGGATGGATGGCAAGTCTCGTCCCTGCCGGTTCGACGTGGGGCGTTGCCGCCGTTGGTCGCCACCAGCGGCCTATGACCGAGCTCGCGATGTCCTTGGGAGGGCACGCGCGCGTCGGACTCGAGGACAATCTTTACATGGAGAGGGGCGTGCTCGCAGAGGGCTCGGCGCCGCTCGTTACGCGCGCTGCTGCGTTTGCCCATCAGCTCGGTCGTAAACCCGCTGAACCATCACGTGCCCGGCAATTGCTTGGAATCAAATTGTGACGAATGAGATTACATTTGTCGCTGACGGCCTCACGCCCGTGCTCGCTTATGCAGCGCTTCGCGAAGCCGGTGGCGACTGCGCGTCGTTTCTGTTCGAAAGCGTGATTGGCGGCGAACGATGGGGTCGCTATTCGATCGTTGCGTTCGCTCCGACCGACGAGTGGACGCTCTTCGCCGATGGCTGGCGGAGCCGGGGCTGCGCTTCTTTGCTGCGAGACGATGGCGATCTCTTTGGCCGCGCAAGTCGGGTCTTTCGAGCCGTCAACCCTATCGTCAACGATGTTGTCGAATCGCGCGCGGCGTCGCTCGCTCAGGCGCGCTTCGGCTTCGTTGCCTATGACGTCGTTTCGGTTCTCACGAAGGTCGAGCCCTGGGCCGGGGTGAACGCTCCGCTCGCGCGGTTTTTTGGGGGTGCGACGATCGTCCTCTTTGACAGTCTTCGCCAATGCGTCACCATCGCAGGCGGGACTGCCCGTGAACGCAATGACGTGTTTGGTTGGCTTACCGACGCGTCTCCACTTTCTGCGTTGCGTCTTCCCGAACGCACGCGGTTCCCGTCGGGGGTAACCGAGAGCGCAAGTGACGAAGCGTTCTCGGCAAACGTTCGCCGCGTGCAGGAGTACATAGGAGCCGGAGACGCGTTCCAGGTTGTGCTCGCGCGGAGCTTCTACGTGGCTCGGGAAGGCCGCGATCCTTTCGACGTTTACAGGAGCATGCGCGTCCTCAACCCGTCACCGTACATGTACTATTTGGACCTGCCTCCCGCCGACGGGCAAACAAGCCGCACGCAAATTGCGGGCGCGAGTCCCGAGACGCTGGTGCGCCTTCTTGACTCCGTGATGACGGTGCGGCCCATCGCGGGCACGCGTCCTCGTGGTCAGAGCGAAGCTGAAGACAATGCACTCGCGATGGAGTTGCTCGGCGACGCAAAAGAGCGCGCCGAACACCTGATGCTCATCGATCTCGGACGCAACGACGTCTCGCGTGTGAGTGAGGTGGGTTCGGTCAACGTCGTGCGCCAGTTTGAGATCGAGCGCTACTCGCACGTAATGCATCTCGTGAGCGAGGTGCAAGGACGTGTTCGCAAAGATGTTCCGCCACTTGACGTTCTGCGCGCTGCGTTCCCGGCGGGCACGCTCTCAGGCGCGCCCAAGGTGAGGGCGATGCAAATCATCCGCGAGCTCGAGTCCGGACCGCGGGGGATTTATGGCGGCGCCGTTGGCTACATGGGCGACGGCCAGGACCTTGACTTCGCCATCGCTATTCGTACCGCAGTTTGTTACGAAAACACGTTTACCGTAACCGCAGGTGCAGGCATCGTGGAGGCGAGCTCTCCGCAGGCCGAAGCCGACGAAACGCGCAGCAAGGCTCGCGGTGTCCTTTGTGCGATCGAAAACGCGGCAACGTCCGGTTGCGCGGTATGATCGCTCGCATGTCTCGAGTCGTCGTCGCTGCCGCTCGTTTGGTATCCTTCCTGGCCGTTTCGGTCGTCGCGGGAAGCGCTATGGTCAGCTGCTCGAAGCCCGAGCCACCCGCGCTCACGCCCGAGCGCGTCACGGTCAAGGCTGTCAGCGGCGCGGGTGTCGACTTTGTGCTCGCGATGAAGGCAAAGAACCCGAACAAGTACGACCTGAGCGTCCAATCTGTAACAGCTAAAGTTACAATAAACGGAGCGATTGACCTCGGCAACACGACCATCCCGTCTCCCATCACTCTACCGTCCGGTGCCGACACGCCGATCAACATCCCCGTGTCGTTCAAGTGGACGAACCTGCCAGCAATCGCACGCCTCGGCGCATCGAGGCGCGACGTTCCGTACAAGGTCGATGGACAGGTCGAAGTCGGAGGTCGCTCGCTGTCAGTGCAGTTGCCTTTCACAATGACGGGCACGCTCAAGCACGAAGACCTTACAAAGGCGGCGCTCAATTCGTTACCCGAGCAGTTACGAGGGCTCATTCCCGACCTGAACAAGCCCATCCCGATCCCGAATTGATCAAGGCCTTGCAGCAGGCACACCGCCACGGCACCATGCGGTCCATCATGGCACTCTCCAAATCCATCGTCATCGTCGCCGCCAAGCGCACTGCATTCGGTACCCTGAACGGTCAACTCAAAGGCGTGAGCGCCAATGACCTTGCAGCCTTTGCGTCAAAGGCCGCACTAGCGCAGGCCGGTATCGATAAGGCCCAAATGGGTCACGTGATCATCGGCAACGTCCTGCAGTCGAGCGTGGACGCCATTTACTGCGCGCGTCATGTTGGTCTCAAAGCGGGCCTCCCGATCGAGGTGCCCGCGCTGACGGTCAACCGGCTTTGCGGCTCCGGCTTTCAGGCGATCATCAACGGCGCGGAACAAATTCTCCTCGGCGAGACCGAAGCCGTGCTCGTGGGTGGCACCGAGAATATGTCGCAAGCACCGCACGTCCTCAGAGGCGCACGGGAAGGGTTCGCGTTTGGCAAAGCGCCGGCCCTCGAAGACTCCCTGTGGAGTGCGCTCACCGATAGCTACACCAACACGCCGATGGCGATGACGGCGGAAAACCTCGCAACCCAGTACGGTATCTCGCGTGCAGAATGTGATCAATACGCGTTACAAAGTCAGCAGCGCTGGGCTG
>JAHFDY010000155.1 GCA_023248735.1 Myxococcales bacterium | reverse complement strand
AACGCCGCATCGGGGCTGCGCGCCAACGCAACGACATTGTGACCACGAGCCGCAAGCGTTCGTGCAACGTGTCGTCCGGTGTGACCGGTAGCTCCAGCGACAAGGATGTTCACTTCACGCGCGACGTTAGCACGACCGGCTGCTACATCTTCGGCACATGTCGCAAACCAAGGTTCGCAAGAACGGCGGACGCATCGTCACTGAAACGTGCGACTTTCCAGGTGGCCGGCGCTTTCACTTTCGCGATCCGAGCGGCAACGAGCTTGGTGTTTGGTCTGAGCGGTGAAGCGTCATGAGCGAGTTCATCGAGGTCAACGTCGAGGAATGCGAAGGCATCGACGCGGCCGTTTGCTTGCGCTTCAAAAAGGCTGACGTCACCACACGCACAATCGTCAAGCTTTGGTACGAAAACGAAAGTGGTCAAGAAGGTGAATGGTCGGTGTCGGCAGCCGACGCCACCAGTAAATCGGTTGGCCCGGCGACGGCTTACCGCGTTGAAGATTCGAGCGATGGCGTCGTGTGGCTCGTCGTGGGCGGAAGCGGCGGTCTCTTGCTGACGCACGCATCAGGCGACACCGAACGCGTCGCCTACCTTGTTCTTGCACGAATTTAGCCACTACTAAGAGCAGCTACGCGTGTGCAATGCGCAGGCCGCTGCGTTCTTTTTCTCGCAGAGCAATTTGCTCGAGCAAGGGCACAAGCACTCGTTGTCGACGTCGCACTGTGATTCACGTCGCCTGAAGATCGCCCCGTAAAGTGAGTCAAGCACGCCGGCCCCAGTGCACATCACGTACCGCGTTTGCCATTCATGGTTGTCTTGCCGGGATCGATGGCGAGTTGTGCTTTGACCGAATTGTTGGGACAGGTTGCAGAGCCACATTCGCGAGTGAGTCGTCGTCGGCGATCAATTGAGGTGCGGTTCTTTTGCGTTGTACATAGGAATCGGCTCGCCAGGCGCAGCGGCGCGCATACGTTGGCTACTACCTCCGTCAGGCCAATGCGCGACGTACCCGAGAGCACCCTTGCTCACGGTGCCGTCGAGCAAATAAGGCTGTCCATTTTTCAACGGGAGAACATCGCCACCGTTCGCGCTGTAGATGACAGCACCGTAGGCGATGGCTACGCCCACAGTGCCGGGCTCAGTAAGCGCGCCGCCCGCAAAATCGATCTTACCATTGCCATTCGTATCCTCGACAACGACGATCAGACCGACGCCGATCCGATAAGCGCTCGATGTGTTGCACGGACACACAAGTTCGTCGGTACAATTGCGGGCACAAAGAAGGTTGTACTCACTCGGACCAGGGAGCGACATGGGCAACGTAAACGGTCCCATCTTGCCATCGAAGCTAAGATCGAGCGCGAGCTCACGCTTTGAGTCACTTCCACTTCCGTAGTCCGTTGGCTGAACCCACAGCATTCCGAGCCGGTACTTCTTGGTCGTAGACCACAGAATGTCGACACTCTGAAACGATATTGTGCTGCTGAGCAAGATCGGCGGATTCGATACGACGCCTCCTTCCGCTTGACCGGCGTCTGCAGCCCACCATGCGTCGGGTGCACTCGCGTCCGACGAACTGGCCTCGAGTTCCGCTGCATCAGATGCATCAAGAAGCCGCGCATCGGCACCGTTGGCATCACCGGCGGATGTGTCTGGCGCGGCTATCGCAGAATCGCGTGTGCTTTGCAATGTTGGCTCAACGGAGCACGCAGGCGCCAGCGTGAACAAGGCGACAAAGGTAACCTTCCGCAGACTTGCGTCTGCCAAGCCGGATCGCATCATCAAGATAAGCTCCTCTAAGCGTCGTAAATGCCCGACGAGCCGTTGGTACTAGCTCATGTTCCGCAACCGTCAAGAGCGTACGCGGAAAAAGCTGGCGGTTCGAGCGATCGGTAAGTTCTCGGCCTAAGGGTCTCACGAGCCAATCGTGAACCGTCTTGACCATCAACAATTGGAACTATGTCAAGCGCTTCGCACGCTTCATGCGCTTCACGTCCCAAACGCCAAACCCCACCGCACCAGCGATCAACACGAGGACTCCGGTTGTGCAGCCGACCACACGCACCAGCGCCCACGTTCTCTCGCGCTTTTGCTCGGCCTCAGCCTCGGCCTGCTTCGCGCTTCGGCTCTCGATGGCCGATTTCAAGCGAGCCTCGTAGTACGAAGCCGCGGGGCAATACCAAGTGAACCCGCTGTGATCTTCGACCGCTTGGTAGCCCGGGTAGAGCGTTCGACTTTGGCTGCAATGCGAGCACTCCTCCGGTTGATACGCGCACTCGTCGCTTGGTCTTCGCTTGTTCTTGACCGACTCAAGACTCTCGCGTGCGTTTCGGATCACGTGGTCTTCGTGAGGCGCGCCGAGATCGCCATACTTGCCGAATGACTTTCGAGCGACCGCGCCGAGAATCGCGATCGCACAGAAGATGGTCAACGCCGCCACTGCACGCAACACGAGGGGCATTGCCATCTTGACGAACTGATCGTGTCGTTGGGCATCTGCAGTGGCCCTCGCACGCGATCCTTCGATGTTCGCAGCGACGCGTGCATCGACCTCGGCACGTTTTTCAGGCGTCATCGGAAATGCGCCCGATTCGACTTGCTGCTTCAACCATTGCGGAAAGAACGCACGGGTTCGCCCGTGATCGTCGAGGCCACTCGCGCTCGCGTAAAGGTCGAGACGAAACGCTTCGCCTTTCGTCGGACCACAAAGCGAATGCGGATGCAGCCGAAAGAAAATTCCGGTGCTTATTCCTGAAACCGATCCGAGTTCGACTGCTGCGATCTCGTCATAGTTCCAAATCATGGTTTCAAGCCCTTCGGCCTTGGGAGCGCTCAAAATATCGACGTCCGTGCGAAACATGAGAAGGCGCGACGACGTCGCAACCGCTAACCATTCGCTATACGTAACGGGCACGCCAAAGCCGTTGAAACGAAACGGATGCCGGGCGTGCATATAGCCGAGGACTTGCTCACCGGGGTGAAGGCCACCGGCAGCATGGTGGTAAAGAAAGTTGTCGACGTTCCCCATCGCTCATTGCTAGCGGACTGTCGATCGATCTGTCGACGAAACAATGCGAGGGTCGTCTACTTCGCCACCGAGCAAGCCGCGTACTGGACGCGATCGACCAAGGTGCCACCTTTCGGATCGAGTTGCTCGGCCTGCTTACGCCACTTGCAGGCAAGACTCTTGACGACAGGCTTGTGAGTTTTGGCGAAAGCAAGGTCTTCGGCGATCCCGTCTTTCTCCTCCGCGATCGCGTCCCACATGATCCCAGTGAGGCCGTAGTCGAGCGGCTTCTCCGAAATCTCGACGCCGACCGCTGCCCAAAAGGCACGACCGACTTCGTCGATGGCAAGGGTAAATGGCGTGAACACAATCCCGACTGGAACGCTTGCAGCGTACACCACGCCGACAACGAAGCGCTCTTTGGGCGTCGGCTTCAGCTTGTTCTTCTCCAAGCCAACGGCGAATGCGCGCATGCCCGCCGCCTGGCAGCGCTTGATCGCACCTGTGGCAACGCACTCTTTGAGCGCGTCGTCTGCGCGTGCATCCGCCGCTATCTGTTTGGCGTCATCGGCCTCGGGGACGTGCTCGGCGAAACATGTGTGAGCTTTCTGACTATTTTTTGCCGCCAACGCTTCTTTGAGACAGGTCTCGAGAGCGGGCGAAGTCCTGACGGAGAGCTTTGCAGACTGCTTTGCAAGTCGCTCGTACGTCGCGACAGCACGCTTCACCGCGGCGTCGCCACTGTTCGCTTCGGCGATCGACGATGCGCCCGCAATCAGCAAACCAAAAGCCACCTGCAGCACATTTGTATGACGCATATTCCCCTCCTTGCGCACCCTGCCTGATCGGGTCCCTTCGAGTATACCGCCAACGCGCACCCGCTCACGTTTCGATCGTCGCAAAGGTACGACCGAGTAGGCGCTCAGCGTTCTCTGAAGTGCTTTCGGCGAGCGCCTCTAAGGTGATGCCTCGCAGCTCGGCCACGCGCCTTGCCGTATGCACGACCATCGCCGGTTCGCAGGGCTTGCCGCGAAATGGGATCGGCGCGAGGTAAGGACTATCGGTCTCGACAAGGATCCGCTCGAGTGGTGCGCGCGCGGCGACCTCGTGGATACTCGTGGCATTCTTGAAGGTCACGATGCCGGAGAACGAGATGTAGAAACCGAGATCGAGCGCGCGAGCCGCAAACGCCCAATCTTCACTGAAGCAGTGAATGATGCCTCCCACTTCGCGTGCGCCCTCACTCTCCATCAGGTCAAGCGTGTCATTTGCGGCGCTGCGTGTGTGAATGACAAGCGGCTTACCTATCTGCTTGGCGAGCGAAATCGCTCTGGCGAATACGTCGCGCTGCACGTCTCGTGGCGAGTTGTCATAGTGATAGTCAAGGCCAGCTTCGCCGATCGCGACCACTTCACGTGAGCGGCCAAGGGAGTCGAGCTCGCGCTCTGCATCGGCATCGAAGGTACTCGCATCGTGAGGGTGAATTCCGACGGCCGCGGCAACAAAGGAGGGATACGCCTGCGCGATTGCAACGGCTTCACGCGCAGGTTGCATGGTGTCGCCAACGCCAATCACCATGAAACCGACGACGCCCGCCGCCCGGGCCCGCTTGATCGGCCCTTCTGGTCCGTCCGGGAAGTAGTGACCATCGAGATGACAATGGGTGTCGACCAGCCGCATGAGCTGAAGTTACTACGCCCGAGCAAAGGGATCGCTTTTGCTGTTCTTCATCCTGCTCGTTAGCTCAAGCGTGCACAAAATTTGGGGCAGCCTACGCGGGAGGTAATGGCCACCCTCCAAACCTACGCCATTACGTTGAGTCAAGGAGCTTGCGCCATGACCAACCTCAGCGAAGCAGATGTAACCCTCGCCTTTAGAGGTCAACCGCACAGGCGACTTGCAATCGGCGGGAGCGACATCGCTTACTGGAGATTCGGCAACGGACCGGACGTCGTCCTGGTTCACGGCTGGCCTCTTCACAGCGCGACCTTTCGTCGCATCATCCCCATCCTCGCACGCAGCTTCACGCTTCACGCCTTTGACCTTCCCGGTACTGGTCAGACCATCGCCGGGGAGGGCTCCTCTTCCCACCTCCTCGCGCACGCCGAGACCGTCAAGAAAATTGTCGATTCACTCGAACTTTCGCGATACGGAGTCATCGCGCACGACACGGGCGCCGCGATCGCTCGCTTTGCGGTCGCCGGAGACCCACGCCTCGCGGGTCTTGTCATGGGCAACACCGAGATTCCGGGACACCGACCTGACGGCATCGAACTCATGATGAGTGCGTCGAGACTGCCAGGATTCTCTTCGTTCGCGCGCGCAGCTCTTCGCGTTCCAATGATTCGTCGCTCCTCGCGGACGTTCGGAGGCTGTTTCACTGACGCCAATTACGCAGATGGCGAGTTCGGAGAGCTGTTTATCGAACCGTTCATCCAGTCGCAAGAGGTCGCGCGCGGACAGATGCAATTGGTCAAGGAATTTGACCTTTCGCTCTTCGACGATCTCGAAGCATGTCATCGCGACATCCGCGTCCCGACGCGTTGCATTTGGGGGCCTAACGATCCATTCTTTCCCATCGACAAGGCACGCGGGATGCTTCACCAATTTGCCGGAGGCGCCGGCCTCGTCGAAATTCCGGGTGGAAAATTGTTTTCACATGAGGACCATCCGGTGGAATTCGCAGGTCATGCGGGGACGTTTCTCTCGCGGTGTTTTTCGCGGACGACAGCGCCGATCGCCATGAGCGCATAGCCCCTGTTGCGACCTTGATCAGACTGATATGCGTGCGTTGGGTACCGCGCAATAAGCGCCTAAGGTGTCAGCGTGAAGGAGTAACTAACTTGAAATTTCCCTCGTCCAGCTGTTGCGCCAAAAGGCGCTCCTGGATTGCCAACCGCAACAGTTACTTTGTCGCCCGCCTTTACGGTTACGTCCCCGTCGTTTGAACAAGAACTCGCACCAACGTCCATCTTGCAACCCAGAGCGGTCGGGCTGCCATTCACCCACAGGCTGTACGTCCAAATCCCGCCATCGGCACTCGTTGCGGTCACTTGCAAGTGGCCTAATTTCCCTCCGCTCTCGAGTGCGATCGACTTCGCAAGTGCCGCTGGATTGTTTTCGCCGATACCAAGAGCCACCCCCGGTTGTCCGGGTGCCATAAAGCGAGCTTGTCCGTCGCATGGGATGCAGCCAATGTCATCGGGCGCCGAACTTCCTTCGTAGCCACCGTTCTCGATCCCGACGCTCAAGAAGGACTTCTCTTCGTATACGTACCCGCTCGAGGGGACTTCAACACGAAGAGCGATCACGTAATTGCCGAGATCGTCTTTCGTGGGCGACAACACTAGATCTCGCACAGCCTCGGGTGAAAACCTGCCACTCGCGCCGCTCATCGGACGGGGCGCTTCGAGTCGCGCGCGTCCCGAAGACATAAGCGTTGGAGCGCCCTTCGAATCGTCAACTGTCATGGTTACATTTGCTTCGAGTCGCGTCGACCCATTCGTCTCCGAGCCCGCTGCCGTGTACGAAGGTGGAAGACTCGCCGTACGCGCCGCAACAACGATTGGAATCCGAACTTCTCCGTCTGAAATTTTGATTGAAATGCGATTGACTGGAACCGTATTGGTCAATTGATGTTCCGGAGTAATCATGATGTCCGGCGAGTGACACATCGTCGCGCCTGCTTGCGCCCACGCAACCTCGGCGAGCTGCACACATGTCATCCCGCCGCCCGCCGCCGCGTTGGGCATTCCGACAACGCCATAACCAACCTTGTCGACCCACCCGCGTGCGGATTCGATGGCCTTGTTCCCCTGTGCCTCGGTCACCTCCCAATTGGGTCTGCGCAAGCCGGCAAAAATATGCTGCCCTTTCAAGTAGGGAAGTCCGCATTCATCGTCATAAGAACCAATGGAGACACCGTTCTGTGTCGGGCAACCTGCCGTGGGTACGGTTGACTCAACGACCGCGTTCTTTGTTCCGTTGCGCCAGAAGAGACCCACGTGCATTGGGAAAAAAGACGCGTCCTTGTAGCCCTCTCCAGATGTAAGTGCGTACAAAATGTCGCCGTTGCGCAGGTAACGACCTGGAATCACCGGGGTCACGTACATCTCGCGAACGTAGAAGATGTGAAAGATGGTGAAGTGTGAAACAGGAACCGTAAATCTGTCGGCGCCGCGTTCCGCCGCGGTGACCGGTTCCATAATGCTCTGTTCGCCACCGACTTCGCGAATCGCGTTGAGCGTGCTCGTTGTGGCCACCACGAGGTCCGCTCCTGATTCAAGGCCGGTTGTGCTGTAAGGGATGGTCAACTTCGCAGGTGTGTTAAAGACGAGCCCTTCCGGGAGAAGGAGGATAGATGCGAGCGCGCCCGATGGACTGAAGGCTTGCGACGACGAAGGTCGCCCCATCGTGATTGCCGTATCAGCAGCGAGTGCACCCGCTGGGACCTCGAGCGCGGTGCCATCGGGCAAACGAACGGAGCCACCAGTGGCTGCAGCGATCGTCACCGTGGCGGTTGTCAGGCCGTCAAGATTGGTACCGCCGTCGGATGTGGACGGGGCTGACGGGCCAACTTCGACCACACATGCGACCGCGCAAATCGCGAAGGCGCCCCGGAAAAGTGCTCTGCTCGCTGCGGTAAGGATCATGTGTGTAGTCCTCCGCATGGATCCACGGTTGGATTCAGTTACGAATTTAGGTTCGAGGGATATTTTTCGGGCGCAGGCGCGGGCACGTTTACCTGTAGGCGCCAGGGCGGAAACATAGGCGGGAGTTGCACTTTGCCTTTGTTCGGCAAGCGAGCTAGCGAGCAAGAGCGGTCCTGCTGGCAACGAACTAGAGGTTTGCAAACCGTTTGGCCAACAGCGACGTCACCGCATCAATCGCCGTAGCGCGTTCATAGCCCCGCGCCACCATGCGACCGAGCGCCTCCTCGGCTTCCTTCTTTCGATCAAAGTCGAGACCCGAACCGTCTTCGCGGACTAGCACCACCATGTCGCGCGCGATGCGTGCGATGTCGACTTTCCTGCTCGAAAAAATCGCATCTTTCATGCGCTTGATGTGGTGCGGGAAGACCACGTGAACGTCAATTTTCTTTCCCGGATGATCGAGCGCCCATGCGGCGATCGCACTGATGGTGCCCTTGCGCCAATCGGATGAATCCCCCTTCACACTGAGGAGCTCCTCGACGCTGGTCATCGTCTTCTCGTCGGGCTCTTCGTAGTCCTGCGTGACGCGGTTGAAGAGGCGCTCTTTCTTCGTCCACGCGCTGACGTGCTGGATGTACCGATCGAACAACTCGCCATAGCGGTCTTCGTCAACGAGGCCACTTGCGACGTACATCTCACCTTCCCACAAATCGAGAAGGCGCTCGAAGATCACCTCGCGAAAGTGCTTCGTATCGTGAAAGCCGCCCGTGAGTGGCTCCTGCTGCAGCCAGTCAAACTCGTTCTTGCGCGTACAAAGGGCGTCGAGTGCTTCGAGAACCGCTAACGGCGAGAGCCCCGAATACGAAGGTGACTGCGCTGCATCGAGAAGGACGACGCGCATTTCGCGCGGACTCGCACCCATGCGCCCTTCATAGATCGGATAATTGTCACTCTCGCGGTACAGATCTCCGATCGCAGAGACAAGGAGCTTCTGTGCATCCGGCTCGAGTCGCTCTGGAGCCTTACCGAGTGCGTAGAGGTCCGCCTTCTCGATCGCCGTGAGCGCACCGACGATGGGACCGAGCACGCGATCGTACTTATCGCCGTTGGGCTTGCGCATTCGCGTCAGCACCGCAAAAAGCGACGCAACGTAGATCGCGTGAGGAGCGATGTGTCTGCGTACTTGAGGCACGACGTAAGCTTCGTAGATGCGTTGCTCTTGCAAATACGATCGGAGATAGGGCGTGCGAATCAGCTCGAGTCGGCCGCGAAAACTTGGGAACTCGGGATGCTCGCGAAATGCGTCGAGATGGAGTTCATTGGCGCTACCCATCATCACGCAGTTGAGTTGCACGTTTTGCTGTGTCAGCTGCACCTCTTGCGTCTCGACGGTCAGCTGCAAGTACTTGAAGGCCTCGAGTGGGCGCTTGAGCAGATCGCTAAACTCAAGAAGACCGCCGGCCGCATCGACGAGCTCTCCCTTCACCTCGTAGAGCGTCATCGCCTGAAGCGACGTCGGCAGCGACGACAGGGATCGATCCGCCGTCACCTGCCTCTCGGCGGCATCAACGCTCATCTGTGGCCCAATTGTAACTGCGCCAGTACGATATCGCCGCGAGATGAAGTATCGCTCGACCTGCACGTGCTTTAGCACTTCGCTGTATGAGCCCTGGTAGCTCGAGAGCAACGCTTCGAACACCTGCTGGCTCTTGTGCGAAAGCTGACCGCGCAAGATGTACTCGGACGGCGGCTCAACGTCACCAAGGCCCAACTCGCGCGAGCGCGAACGAGCCGCAGCAAAAGCCTCTTCGAGAAGCGCGGATCGCTCACCAACGGGGACTAGGAAAAGTGGATGGTCTCGAACCTCGACGAGCAACTTCGCGTCGATTTGGTCATCAGCAAGATGCGCGTAGGAGTCGACGGCGTTGCTCCGTGAACCCTCGTTCGAACCAAAGCCGAGGGAACCACGCACGGTCTTGGTCGTTGGGAAGACCCAGTTGAAACGGTAGAGTGCGCCATCATCGGTGTGGGAATAGTCTTCGAGCGCCGCCATCAGGCAGGCGACGGTCGTGCTCTTCGCAGAACCGTTCGGTCCGTGAAGAAGCACGAGGCGACTCGGCTTACCCTCGCGCGCGAAATTGTTAAGCGACCTGACTACTTCTTCCTGCACCTGCTCTTGGCCGATGAGCACGCCGCGAGGCCCTTCATTTGACGTCTCCCATGGCAGGTCGAAGACCTTGTATCGCTTGAACTCGCCCCACGGATAGGTCACCGATTCGGTGCCGTAGTGGTTCACGGTGTCGCGCACATAGCGCGATGCATCGCGCGCATAGCGCTTTGGGTCCTTACCGAAGAGGTCGAGGTACTCGGCAAAGGCCAAAACGCGGCGCCCCTCTTTGAATCGGGTCTCGACGCGCGAGGCAATGCTGCTCACCCAAGACGACGCCGCTCGACGTTCGCTCATGGGCTGAGGGTATCAACAATCAGCGCCCGATCACGAAATCGTCGTCGCGAGGTCCACCGAAGCAATCTGGCAACCGTTGCTCGTGCAAACGCCAAACTTGAACTGACCCTTCGGCGAGATCGCCGAGGCCGATGTGCGCTTGATCGTGATCGTAAACGTCTCTTCCTTCTCTTGCGATGGCGTGAAGCGATAGGGGCTATTTACATACTCGACCCCTTCGCTCGGGCTCGGAACGAACTTGGTTGGGTATTCCTTATTGATGTGGAACTCGCCCTTCGCCTTGAGTCGCAACGCGACCTTGCACTCCTCGTTCACTTTGCAATCGCCCGCGCCGCTGATCGAGGTGCCATACGCATCCGTATCCTGTGGGTCGCCCGCCACTTGCGTCGCCGCAGACTTGCCCGCCACGTTGCGCGAATCGGCCTTCTCAATCGACGCTTCGCTCGACCGTGTGCAGCCACCGGCCGCGAACATGAGTCCCATCGCAAAACCGAGCCAGTTGTTTGTACACATGCCTTATTCCTTTACCACGATGCAGTGCAATGCACATCGTAGGACGTTGTAGGGACTTCTGAGATTCAATAGGCCAGCTCAAGCTATATCGCTTCGCCAACGTCGGGCGCCGCATACGGCTGAGCATGACCTCCCTCACCTATCCCCACCACGTGAGGCAGGGGTAGCCCCGAATCGCCATGTCGGGCGTGACGATGCAGAGCTCTTGGCTGATCGCTTGCGCGACCAACATCCGATCAAATGGATCCCGATGAATCGGTGGCAGCTTGCTGATCGCCAGTGCGCCGGCCTCATTGAGTGGCAAAGGCTCGATCGCGAGTCGCCGCCTTCGATCGGGAACGTAGTCACGGGGACTGACCGGCAATGACAGCTTTCCGAGTGCATGCTTGACACAAATTTCCCACGATGAAACCGAGCTCAAGAAGACTTGCTCATTGGGGTCGCGTAACCGCTCGCGGACAGCTTCGGGAATACTTGCGCTGTCGGTTGCCCACCAAAGAAACGTGCACGTATCAAGAAGCAGCACTAGCTCTCCCAAGCCGCTAGCTCATCTTCAGGCAGTGGCGCGTTGAACGTATCGGGCACCACGAAGACATCGCGATCAATTCCCCACGGGCGACGACGTGAAAGACGCTTTGCAAGCGGCCGAATTTCAGCGATGGGCTCGTTGTTGCGGCACAAGACG
>JAHFDY010000008.1 GCA_023248735.1 Myxococcales bacterium | reverse complement strand
CGGTATCGTGTCGTTTCCGCGAAAAGGTAGAGCGTGCCCGAACACGCGTCCTGATCCTGATCCTGATCCTGATCCTGATCCTGATCCTGATCCTGATCCTGATCCTGATCCTGATCCTGATCCCAATCTCACCAAGCGCGCCACACGACGACCGCCGCAGACATCAGAAAGAGCGCGCCAGCGATCGCCCCCCACGCAACGACACCGCGCCGCAGCCCAACGCGATCATAACTATCAACGGCCAGTTTGAGTTGGTCACGCTCAGCTTCCGCGGTTGCCACGACGCGGTCTTGGTGATCAAGATCACGCGTCGCGATCGCCCACTCAGGCGTCGTGAATCCCTCATCGGCAAGTGCGCGTCTTGCAAGCGTGCATAGTGCATGGGTGCGTTCTTGCGACACTTGTCCCAAGGCTTGCGTTACCGGTGCGGAGGCCCGCGCGAAAGCGGTTTGGCGACCTCCTCGTTCGGCCTGGGCGCGTTGCCATCGCGCCTTCTGCTCGTCTGCGATGCTCGCTGCACGTTTTGCGGCGTCGAGTGCTTCGTTGAAACTCGCCGTTGCGCGCAAGGCTCCCGCGTTGACAGACTCGACGTCGGCCGAAGGAGGCGGAGCTTCCGAACTGGCCGCGACGTTGCGTAACTCGATCGAAAGGCGCTTTTGCTTTGCGTCGAAGCGCTGACATTCGCGTTGGAGCTCAGCCGCTAGTTGTGCGGAGGCCTGCTGATCGCGCGCGGCATCTTGATACGCACTCTCGAGTCCTACGAGGTTTGCATCGATTGCCCGCATCTCCGTGAGGTGCCCCTGCTCGAGCATCGCGTATTGCTGTTCCTGCATCGCCGCGGTTCGCTCTGTGCGTGCGAGCTGCTCGTGAACGTCAAGATACCGCTCAACCCCCAAGGTGGTCTGTCGTGCTTGCGTGCCGATCGAGACGAGGGTTGCATCGCGGGTGTGGCGTAGATTGCCTAGGCGTTCTTCGTGTTGGGCAAGTTGATTGACCAATTGTGTGCGCTGCCGATACACGGTGACCACGTAGCGCATCGCTGCAAACACGCCGCGTGGGTCCTCACCATACTGTGCGCGATCGCGCGCGCCTGCGAGAACGTCTTCATCTCTTGCTTCACGCGCACTTGACGGAGCCTTGGATTGTTGAGAACGCACCTTGGTCGGCATGCTCCCCGACGAGACCGCCGATGGACCGTAGTCGAGCGCGATTTCGACAGGGTCTTCCGGCGTTCTTGCGATCTTCGCTTTCGCTCCGCGCGCCGGCCGCACGGGCACGTCGAGCTCGAGCTCAAGTTCGGCGGGTTTGGGATCGCGCTTCGAATCCATGGCTACGACCCGAGGATAACGAACGCAGCGGGCGAGCGCCGGTCGATCGGGATTAGCCGAAAATTGGACAGAGCAAGGCCGTTCTGCCTAACTCGCGCACATGATCATCTCGTTCACCGGTCAAAAGGGCGGCGTGGGCAAGAGTACGACAGCGATTTGCGTTGCGGCGCATGCGGCAACGCTGGGACATCGCGTGCTCTTGGTCGATGCAGACCCACAGGGGACGGCACGCACGTGGGGCGAAGTTGCACAAGAGACCGGGCGACCTTCGGTCACGGTCATTGCGATGGGGGCCACGATGCATCGGCCCGGGCAGCTTCGGCAGCTTGCCGCAAATTACGATGTGACGATCATCGACTGCCCGCCGCGCCACGGAGACATTCAGCGTTCCGCACTGATGGTTTCGGATCTTGCCGTGCTGCCGAGTGGCCCTTCCGCCACCGACGCTTGGGCCCTCGCAGGGACGCTCGAAGTGATCCACGAAGCGCAGACGCTACGTGACGATCTGCGGGCGTGCATTCTCATCACGCGCAAGCAAGGGCGCACCGCGCTCGGCCAAGGGGCGCGTGAAGTGCTCGGAACGTCCGGCTTGCCCGTGCTTGAGAGCGAACTTGGATATCGCATCGCTTATCAAGAAGCGATTGCAGCGGGCCAAGGCGTCACGACATTTTCACCACGCGACCGCGCGTCCACCGAAATTCGAGCGCTCTACGACGAGCTGGAGAGGTTCTATCATGGGAAAGAGACCAGTGGGTGTTACATTACGCAAGCCGCCACAGGCTAACGTCGACACGTTTGTCGCGAGTGCGAACGACACGAAAGAGACCTCATCCGTCTTCGGCGAAGTCGTCCCAACCACGCGTGGCGTCGACTTGCGCGAAGTAACGGTCTACTTGCCCAAGGACCTCGCACGGAAGTTCGCGCTTCACTGCCACGAGCTCGATCGTGACGCGAGCAAGGTGCTGGCCGAAATGCTTGAAGGCAATCTCGTGCCGGATGCACAAGCCACGGTCTTGGAACCAATGTCGCGCTGGGAGCGCCTCCGCGGGCAAATTCTCGATCTTGTCCGCGAGCGCTTTCCGATCGGAATTTAGCTGATCCCGAGCCGCTCAAAAAGTGGTGCCAGCGATGGCTCGTGACCCGTGAAGTTGACGTACAGGGTGAGCGGGTCGTCTTCGTTGCCGCGCGAGAGAATTTCCTTGCGGAATGCGCCGCCAACCTCAGCGCTAAAGAGGCCTTCGCGTCGAAAGCGCTGGAACGCATCCGCAGCCAATTGTTCCGACCAAAGGTACGAATAGTATCCCGCGGCGTAGCCAACCGGATCGGCGAACAGGTGCGAGAACGACGCGATCATCGCGTAGTCATCTGGGAGCGCGGCCGGCGCAAAGTCGTTCATGAGCCGTCGCGAGAAGAGCGTAACTTCGCCGTCGTTCGCGGCGTCGTAGGTTGTGTGCAACCTTAGATCCACGCTCGCGAATCCGAGTTGTCTCATGAGCGCCGAGGCCGCTCGGAATTTTCGTGAGCGCAACATGCGGGCGATCCAATCGCGGGGGATTGTTTCGCCTGTTTGGTAGTGCCGCGCAAAGAGATCGAGTGCGGCCTCATCCCAAACCCAGTTTTCCATAATCATCGACGGAAGTTCAACGAAGTCCGTCGGAACACTCGTGCCCGCGAGCGAGCGAATCGACACATTGCTTAGGCAGTGGTGGAGCAAGTGACCAAACTCGTGAAAGAGAGTTTCCACCTCTCGGCGCGTAAGCAACGCAGGTTTCCCGCCAACCGGCGCGGTCATGTTGCCAACGATGAGCGCCTGGTGGGGCCCACCAAGTCCGGACACGATGCCGTGCATCCACGCGCCGTCGCGCTTTCGCTCTCTCGGAAAAAGGTCGAAGTAAAAGCGCGCAAAGAGCTTTCCCTCACCGTCGCGCATCTCGTAGCCGCGAACGGTGTCGTGCCAGACGGGCGGGTCGCTCCAAGGTTGCACTTCGATCCCGTAAAGATGCTTCGCGATCTGGAACATGCCCTTCATCACGCTCTCGAGCGCGAAGTACGGCCGCAGGGATTCTTCATCGAATTCGTAACGTGATTTGTTCAATTTGTCGGCGTAGTACGCGACGTCCCACGGTTCGAGCGGTGGCGCGTCGTCGCCCTCGAGCTCTCGCCGAAACGCCTGAAGGTCGCTCTTCTCTTTTCCGAAATGGTCTTTTGCACGTGCGTGGATCTCTTCGACAAAAGACAAGGCCCGCGCGCTATCCTTCGCCATTCGCTCTTCGAGGATGAAGTCGGCGTAGTTTGCGTACCCGAGGATTTTCGCGCGCTCGCAGCGCAGTTCGAGAATCTCTCCGATGAGCTGTCGATTGTCGTAAGGCGCTTTCGTGGCTGATGTGTTGTACGCGCGGTAGATCCGCTCCCGCAGCGCGCGATCTTCAGCGTGGGTGACGACCGCAAGGTACACGGGCCCCGCGAGCGTGAGCCGGTAGCCCGAAAGGCCTTTGCTCGTCGCATTCTCCGCCATGCTTTGCACTGCGTCGTCGGGTACCCCGGCAAGGGCACTCCGTTCGCTCAGCACCAGCTCCCACGCGTTCGATGCGTCGATCGCGTTCTGGGCATAGCGCGTCGTGCGTTCGCTGAGGGCGACATCGATCGCAAGAAGTGACCCCTTCGTCTCGTCATTGAGGTTTGCTCCGTTGCGCCGAAAATCGCGCAGCGTGAGCTCGACGTGGCGCCGTTGCGTGGCAGTCAATGTAGTTGACGATGGATCGAGCGACAAGAAGCGCGCGAAGAGAGCCGAAGAAAGGGGAATTTTTGCGTAGAACGTGGCCACACGCGGTTGAACGCGGTTATACGCCGCGCGGAACGCGTCGTTCGCCGCGACTGACTCAATGTGCTGGACAACCCCGAACGCGACGTTCAGTCGCGATATCGCGTCCTCGAGGGCGCCGAAGGTCGTGCGATAGGACGGTAGCGACTTGTCCCGTTCGATGGCTTCGATCGCCGTTTGCGCCTCTTCGAGCAGCGCGTCGAGGCCTGGTTCGACGTGTTCGGGCAAAATGTCACGAAAGGGAATCCGCTCCGCACCTGCCAAGACTGAAAGCAGGGGATTGTCGATCATGCCGAAGAGTGTAACCCTCGCCTTTCGAATAGGGAGGCATCAATGCAGGCATATGATCCGAATCAGGCGATGCAGCAGCAACAAGCGCAGTATGGGCAACTTGCCATACGACCAAGCTTCTTCTTCTTGCAGTGGATGTTGTTTCTTGTTTCGCCGCGCATTTCGGTCAACGGGCAGGTGCAGCAGGGCAAGTGGGGGCTGAACGTCTACAACATGCCACCAGGCGACTATGAAGTGTCGGTGTGGTTTCCGTGGTTCTTCTTCAGCCAGTGCTGCAAGGGAACGCGCCGCGTGCAGGTTGCAGCGGGTTGGGCCACGAACGTTACGTACTCGGTACCGATCTTTCTCTTCATGAGCGGAACGATGGGCACTCCGCCTCCTTCGGGTTTGCTCCCCCAGGGCAGGTAACGCGAGAGGGTCATGGCCGTCGGAAACGCAAAGCGCCTCGCCTATTTGGTCAAGTTGGTCGAGGCTGGCAGCACCGAACCCATGGCGCTCTATGGGCTCGCGATGGAGCAGCGTGTGTGTGGGCAAAATGAAGCGGCGGTTGCTACATTTGCCAAGCTGCGCGCTGCGCATCCGAGCTACGTGGCCATGTACTTGATGTGCGCGCAGACCTACGAGGCGCTGGGCGATCGAGACCAAGCGCGCACGTGGCTCGCGTTTGGCATCACCGAAGCCAAGCGCACGAGCGATGGCCATGCACTGGGTGAGCTCGAGAGCATGCTTTCGACTCTGCAATAACTACTTTTCGCGAAGGGACGCGAGCCGCGCCTTGATGCGTGCTTCCTCGCCTCGTTCGCTGGGATCGTAGAAGTTTTGTCCTAAAAGTAATTCAGGAAGATACGTTTCGCCGCGGGCGACCCCTCCGGGTTCGTCGTGCGGGTACCGGTACCCCTCACCGTAGCCCGCTGCCTCGGTGTATTTCGTGTGCCCGTTGCGGAGTTTGGGTGGCACCGCGAGCGCTCCGTGCTCTTGCACGAACGCCTTGGCGCGCTGCCACGCAAGAGCGGACGCGTTCGATTTCGGAGCCGTGGCCAAGTAAATCGCTGCGTGCGCAAGCGGGTAGTTTCCCTCCGGCATCCCAAGGCGACGGAAGGCTTCGTCGGCGGCCATCGCGACAAGCAGCGCGCGCGAATCGGCGGTGCCAATGTCCTCACTCGCGAAAATGATCATGCGCCGCGCCAGATAGAGTGGGTCTTCGCCCGCCTCGAGCATGCGCATGAGCCAATAGACCGCGGCGTCTGGGTCGGAGCCACGCATCGATTTGATAAAGGCGCTTGACAGATTGAAGTGCTCTTCGCCGCCTTTGTCGTAGACGAGCGCACGCGCCCCCTCGGCGGAAGTCACGGTCTCGGGCGAAACGTGGCGAGTCCCTTCGGCGCGTGCAAAGGCCACACTCGCCTCGAGCAAGCTGAGCGCGCGCCGTGCGTCGCCTTGTGCCGCGCGGCCCATGAGCTCGACGGCATCGTCGCCAATATCGACGTCAGCAAGCTCGGCTCGCCCGTCAGCTACCGCCCGCATGATGATGAGGCTTAGGTCTTCGGGCGAAAGCGGTTCGAGGTGGTAGACACGGCAGCGCGACAGAAGCGCCGGATTGAGCGCGAACGAAGGGTTCTCTGTCGTGGCGCCAAACAGCGTGATCGTTCCGCGTTCCACGTGTGGCAAGAAGGCATCTTGCTGGCCCTTGTTGAAGCGGTGAATCTCGTCCACGAAAAGAAGTGTGCGTTCGCCCCGGAAACGCAACGCCTCGTGAGCATCGTCAATCAACTTTCGCAGTTCCGAGAGGTTGCCCAACACGGCGCTAAACGCCGAAAAATGGGAGCGAGTCGCGCCTGCGATGACCTTGGCGAGGGTGGTCTTACCGACGCCCGGAGGCCCCCACACGATCGTTGACATCAAACGGTCGGCCTCGATCGCACGCACAAGTGGCATGCCGGCTCCGAGCAAGTGGCGTTGGCCCACGTATTCGGCGAGCGATCGCGGTCGAAGGCGTTCGGCAAGCGGAATCCGCGTAGGGTCGTTTTTCGCCGCGGCCGTTGAGAAGAGCGTGGGCGACAAGTCTGCCGAAGAGCGTCGCTGGGTCACCACAAGAAAGGCCGTACCTTCATGAGCCCCTTGGCGCAACGGGCAGTGATGCGTAAGAAGGGTGGGTGAGCGCGATTGGAGTGCTGGTTCCGTTCTGGGTTCCGGAGGGCAAGGCGACCCTCGGTCTCGGTCTCGCGTTGCTTCTTCGCGATCACCTGAA
Organism: Myxococcales bacterium; assembly: GCA_023248735.1. Lineage (GTDB taxonomy): Bacteria > Myxococcota_A > Polyangia > Polyangiales > Polyangiaceae > JAHFDX01. The sequence goes on along the minus strand of JAHFDY010000008.1, from coordinate 39,254 downwards.
GCTAGCAGTGCGCGATTTTCGCGTGGCGCAGCTCTATGGCCATGTCGACGACGGGCCTGCACGCGTCGTCGAAGCGATGGTTACGCCGGAACAGTGGGCCGCGCTCGCACGTGATTCGGCGCCGACATCGCCGGTTGGGATCGTCATGACGGGCGCGCTCGAGCCACCGACGGACGAGCCCGGGTTACTTCTGATCGCGGCGTTTGACCCCGCGACCGGTCGCGAAATTGTGCGCATCGAACGCGAGCTCGACGAGGAGAGTGCGGGTGCGACCCTCGCAAGTTCCCTATCGGAGGTTCGTGGTGCCTTCCCCGGTCTTGAGGTTAACCTCGGCGCGCTCGCGTCTCTCGAGTGGACCACGCTCGAGTACCTCATCCGCGCGGAGGTCGCCGCCGCGCACGATCCGATTCGTAACGAGCGAAGTGACATGATGGCTGCGCTCACGTACCTCGGCCGGGCGATCGACGTGCAGCCCGAGGTAACGACGAGCGCCGAGAAATTAGCAGCCCTCGCGCTCGACTTGGGAGGTGGCGCGGACGCGCGCATGACAGCCGCGGCACTTCGTGCGGTTGTCATGGCACTTGACGATGCGCCTCTGCGCGCAGAGCTGATCGAGGCCGCTGCGACGCTGATGGCGCTCGCGGGCGAGGCAATACGCGCGGAGATTCTTCTCAACGAGGCTGTTGCGCGACAACCAGCACACGGGAAGTTCTACGCGCTTCTTTCGATGTCGCTGCGCGCGCAGGGAAAACTCGACGCAGCGGACGCGGTGCTCAACAAGGGCGTTGAGGTTGATCCGACCGAGGCGCTCCTTGCGCTCGAGCGAGGCGAGGTGCGGTCCATGCGCGGTGATCAATCCGGCGCAGTGGCCGAGTGGCTGGCTGTGCTCACGGGCGCTTCAGACGTTCGCGCCTTCGACCGACTCGCGGCGTTTGCCAACGAAAAAAAGGACATGGGGCTCGCCCAGACGCTTGTCGACTATGCGCTCACCCGAGCCGAGGCGGCGCCCCCAAGATTGTTCCGCGCCGCTATCGCACTCGCTTACGCGACGGAAGGCGAAGATCTCGCGCGCGCCGCAAGGCTCGAAAAGTTGCTTCGCGCTGCATTGGTACACATTCCTGACGATCTTTGGGTGCTTCTCCACCTCGCGCAGGAGCTCGCGCGTCTCAACCAATGTGACGAAGCGCTGCGGTTGCTCGCGCGCGTCGACGCTACGGCGAGCAACACGCCCCTTGGTGCTGAGTCAGCGCGCGTACGTTTCCGCGCAGAGAACGGAGCCGCCGCCGCAGAGGTCGATGCTTTGGTGCGCGATGCATACGAAGCTGGCGACGACGCGCTGCCCAGCTTGCTCGAGCGAACAAGTCAAGCGGCTGAACAATATCCCGTTTGGAGCGCGCAACTCGCACACGCGATCATCCTCGCGCGACTGGAACGACAATCGGATGCGCTGCGCTTTCTCAAGCGAGCGCTCGACAGCGGGAAAGGGTCGCCCATGGTGCATCACGCTCTCGGACGCGTGCTCGTCGAGCTCGATGCGCCAGCCGAAGCGCTGCCGCACGCCGAGCGCGCGATTGCGCTGGGCGGTGATGCACCGGCAGCATTTGCGCTTCTCGCGGAGGTTCTTGCGCGGGTTGGTCGCATCGAGGAGGCGCGCACAATCGCGAGTCAACTCGCCGCAGCAGGTCACCGAGAACTTCTGCGCGGCGACGTGTTCGAGCCTGGTGACTCACCAAAGGAAAAAGGGACGCTATTTTCGCGCCTACGCGAAACGTATCGTCGTTGGTTACGATAGTGATTTTCAGAACGAGCGTACGCCTAACGATATCGGCATGAACACGAAGGGCGTGTCCTTAGCGTTCACATTCGCGATGATGGCGCCGATGCCCACGCCCGCGTACCAGTATCCGTCCTCGCGCTCGGCAAACGGAACCTCAAGGCCGATCTGCGATGCGAACACGTAGTCGGAGTTGAACTTCCCTGGATAGCCGATGAACTCAGTTTGAGCCCGTCCACCGTGAAACGACAGGCTAAGCCAGAGGGGATCGCCGGATGGGAGCACGTCCATGCGAAAGTTGATCGTCGGCCCCACAGAAATGAGGAAGGTCGGATTGGCCTGCGGCCCGAGCGATATGAGCCCTCGAAGGAGCAGCAGAAGCTTCGGCGAAATCGCGTAGCCGAGCTCTGGGGCAAGCCCCGCCGTCGCCGACCATTTCGACGATAGGGGAATATCGCCCGGCGGAAGCGCGATGTAGGGAACGAAATTCAGCGAGCCACCAACAATAAGGCCCTCCGAAACGCGGCGTCCCTTCGTGGGTGCGACCTTTTTGGTGCAAGCGGAAGCGAGCAACGAGAGATCGACCTCGCGATGCTCGCTATCCTTCAGGTCGATCGTGGCTTTGTGGACCGTCTCCTTGCCGCATGTGGCGACCAGCTCGTACTTTCCCGGATTGCGCAAAAGGGCCTGCCCGAAGAGTGCCTTCTCTATCGGCTTCGCTGCGAGCGTCAGCTTGAGCTCCGTCTCACGGTTCCCCGTCGAAATCGTGATCTTCGGAACGCGCTTGTCCAGTTCCCCAAGGAAGTCCGCAAGCTCCTTGCGCGCAGTGGCCGAGCGCGGAGTCTCCTCACGCTGAGGGGGCAGCAGGCTTGCCTGAAGGGCACGGTCGCGCGCTTCCAAGAGCTCGCCGATCGACTCCAGCGCCCTCGCCCACGCGAGGCCAATGATCGGCGTGGGCATTGCTGCGTACGCCGCTTCGAACTTCGGGAGTGCCTCTCGCGGGGATTTTGCTGCCACGAGCTTCGTCGCCTCGGCGTAGAGAGCGCGCGCCGTCTCTCTGCTTGCGGCGTCGTCAGCGACCGCAACGTGGGTGCGCAACAAGAGCGCACAAAAAAGGGATCGATAGAACCCGACTCTCATCTCAGCCCAAAAATCGCGGTGCCGACGCGCACGTGGGTCGCCCCGTGAGCGATGGCAACTTCAAGATCCTCCGACATACCGATGGATAGCTCAATCGTCTCCTTCGGTCCCTGAATCGCACGCGCAAGTTGTTGCAGCCGCGCGAAAATTTCGCTCGCTCGCCGTAGGTCGCCCGGCGGTGGCATCGTCATGAGCCCTGCGAACGAGAGGCCGGGTGCGCCACGAAGGTAGTCGACGATCGCAGCGACTGACTCTTTCGGACAGCCGGACTTTGACGTCTCTCCGCCTAGGTTCACCTCGACGAATGCGCGCATTGAGTTGCCGCGAGCGCGTTTCGCAAGGACTTCGGCGATCCTCAAACTGTCAACTGTGTGAACGACTTGGCAACGGGTAAGTAGCTTTACTTTATTTGTTTGCAAGTGGCCGATGAAGTGCCATTCGATCCCAACAAGATCGGCAAGAGCCTCCGCCTTGGCCGCGAACTCTTGCGCGTAGTTCTCCCCGAACGCGCGCTGGCCCGCTGCATAGGCCTCTGCGATCGCCTCCTTCGGGTGTTTCTTGCTCACCGCAATGAGATGGACATCGCGAGAATCTCGGCCGCACGCACGAACAGCATCGTTGATGCGGGATCGTACGGTGGCGAGGCGCTCCGCGATCGTCATCGAAAACCTTTTCGTACCCGCGCATGCACGATCATGGTGTCACTGTCGCCCGAGAACGATTCACCAGCGAAACCACCCTCGAGCCGGGTCACTTCGAACCCGTTGTAGTGGAGCAACGCGAGCCACTCTTGCGGATAGAATTGCCTGTGCGTGAGAGGTGTCACCCAAGCGTTCTCTGGCGCGTCGATTGGCGTGAACACCATCGACACGTTGAGTACTTGCGATGCGGAGTCGTAGTCAAAATACTCATGATTCTTGACGATGCAGCCGGCGCCTGCGTGTTTGAGGCGTCCGGCGTAAAAGGCACGTTCCGGGTCGCGCGCCAGGTCGACGGGATTGGGAGGCGTAATGTCCACAACGAAACGGCCTGCCGGCCTGAGATGCTCGCGGACGCGCGCAAAGAAGCGCTCGACGTCAACGCGCGTGTAAAGGTGAAGTGCCGTGTTGAAGCCGCAGAACACGAGCCCAAATTTCGAAGTGACGCGCATGCGTCGCATGTCGCCGCGCCTAATTGCGACGCGATCCCTCACGTCTATCGGCTCCTCGCGCAGCCTCCGTCGCAGCTGAGCAAGCATTGGCAGAGAGCGATCGACGGCTGTTACATCCATTCCGTTTCTCGCGAGAGGGAGAGTCATGCGGCCACTGCCAGCTCCGTACTCAAGCACCGAACCGCCATAGCTCAGCGCGGTTGCTACGTAGTAGCCGACGTCAGCGGTACGTTCTTTGTACGTCTGATCATAGTACGCAGGGTCTTCGTAATGAGCGCGCGAACCTGCATCAATGCGTTTGGTGGAAGCCGTCATGGGTGTGCACCGGAGAGGCTGTCACGGGCTGGGCCAACTCACGTACAAACAAACGCGCGGCAAAAGCAACCACGCGCTTCAAGCAACCGGGTTCAAGCAACCACGCGGTCTCCGCTGGTTAGAGTCCAGCACTTCCACCTGCGCCGCATCTAGCCAACAAAATCAGACCAACAAAATCGAGCCCGGTCAGACCATATCCTTCTTCTGCATCATCGCGATGTGCTCGACGACTGCTTCGAGGCTTGGGCGATGAAAATGCACGCGCCCGGTTGCGATCTCGCGCAACGCTGACACGGGGGCCTTGTTCTTTGAGTGAACAAGTGGGGTCGCGCCCTTCATGAGTTGGCGCGCGCGAAGCGCCGCAAGAACGACAAGGGCAAAGCGGTTATCTTCGCGTTCAAGACAATCTTCGACGGTGACGCGTGCCATTGTGAATACCTCTTGGGCGCGCCTGAAAAAAGCGCGGGCCCGGACACTACCCATCTCGCTCCGCTGATGCAAGGTATGCAGCGCGAAGCTCGAACCTGAACATCCAGGCAGCGCTAGACACGACGGTTGGTCCAAGCATTCTGAGTAGCGGACACTACCAGCGCGATGCGATGCGATTGATGAAGGCGTATGGGTAACCGAGTTCGAGCTTGCTCACGGCGTCGAGCGTTGCCAGATCGTCGGCGCTGAGCGCGACCTTGGTTGCAGCCAGGTTGCTCTCGAGCTGCTCGATCGTGCGTGCACCGAAAATGACCGAGGTGACGTGTGGCTTTTGAATGAGCCAGGCAAGCGCGACGGCGCTCGGTGTCGTGCCTCGTTCAGTGGCGATGGCACGGACAGCATCGAGGATGCGCCAGTTCTGCTCGTTCTTGAGATCGATCCATGCGCTCGATTGCTTGCCGAGTCGCGTGTCGGCTTGCATGGTGTCATCACGCTTGTACTTGCCGGACAGAAAGCCGCCTGCGAGTGGCGACCAGGGCAGGATGCCAAGACCATAGTCGCGGCAAACCGGGACATGCTCGCGCTCGATTTCGCGCGACGCCAAGCTGTACTGCATCTGCAACGAGACGAAGCGCGAGAGTCGCTCCGTCTTGCTCGTCCACAGCGACCCGACGAGGCGGTAGGCGGCGTAGTTGCTGGCGCCAAGGTAAAGAACCTTGCCTTGGCGCACGAGGTCGTCGAGCGCGCGCAGCGTTTCTTCCTCGGGCGTGTCGCTGTCTTGCATGTGAATTTGGTAGAGATCGATGCGATCGGTTTTGAGCCTACGCAAGCTGTCATGCACCGCCGACATGATGCGATAGCGCGATGCTCCAGTGCCGTTGGGCCCCTCTCCCATGCGGAAGCGAAATTTGGTCGCGAGAACAATGTTGTTCCGCTTCTTGACCTTCTCGAACCAGGCTCCGAGGACACGCTCAGATAGCCCGTCTTCGCCGTAGACATCGGCGGTATCGATGAAGTTGATGCCTGCGCCCGTGCCCTGGTCGAGGAGCTTGTGCGAGGTGGCTTCATCGCACCCGAGCTTGTGCATGAACGATTTGTCGTTGGCCTCGCCGAACGTCATCGCCCCGAAGCAAAGCGTGGACACCTTGAGGCCGCTTTGGCCAAGCGTGCGGTACTCCATTCTCAGCCGCGTTTGTCGAGCGCTTTGTAATCGCGCATCGTCGCACCGGTGTAGACCTGACGTGGTCGTCCGATCTTTGTCGAAGTGTCCTCGATCATCTCTTTCCAGTGAGCGATCCAGCCGGGCATGCGCCCGAGCGCGAAGAGGACGGTGAACATATTCGTCGGGAAGCCCATGGCGCGATAGATGAGTCCCGAATAGAAATCGACGTTCGGGTACAGCTTGCGCTCGACGAAATAGGAATCCTTGAGAGCGGCGTCTTCGAGTTCGATTGCGATGTCGAGAAGTGGATCGCGGATCCCCAATTTCCCTAACACTTTGTGCGCCGCTTCTTTGATGATCTTCGCGCGAGGGTCGAAGTTCTTGTAGACGCGATGCCCGAAGCCCATGAGTTTGAAGTTCGAGTTCTTGTCCTTTGCAAGCTCGACGTACTTCTTCACGCTGCCGCCGTCGGTGCGGATTTCTTCGAGCATCTCCAGGACTTCTTGATTGGCGCCGCCGTGCAGCGGTCCCCAAAGCGCGCAGATGCCAGCAGCGATCGAGGCGAACAAATTCGCGCGGCTTGAGCCGACGAGGCGCACCGTCGACGTGGAACAATTCTGCTCGTGATCGGCGTGCAAGATGAGAAGGAGGTTCATCACCTTTTCGAGCTCTGGGTCGACCTCGTAGTCTTCTGAAGGGACGCCGAACATCATGTGCAGGAAGTTGCCGCAGTACTTGAGTGAGTTCTTGGGGTAGACGATCGGCTGGCCGATCGACTTCTTGTATGCAAAGGCTGCGATCGTGCGGACCTTCGAAATCAGGCGCGCGATCGTGATGTCGAGGACCTCACTGTTGTCTGCGATTGCGTCGGGGTAGTAGCTCGAAAGCGAGCACACCATGGCCGAGAGAATGGCCATCGGATGAGCCGTTGGAGGGTACCCCTCGAAGAAGTGCTTCATGTCTTCGTGGATGAGCGAGTGCCGCGTTAGCAGTCTCGAAAAGTGGTCCAGCTGCGTTTTGTTCGGCAACTCACCATAGATAAGGAGATAGGCGGTCTCGACGAACGTGGACTTTTCAGCGAGCTGTTCGATCGGAATGCCGCGGTAGCGAAGGATGCCCTGATCACCGTCGATGAACGTAATCGCGCTCCTCACCGACGCGGTGTTCATGAAGGCGGGGTCAATCGTAACGAGGCCAGTCTTTGCGCGCAGGGCCCCGATATCGATGGCCCTTTCTTGCTCGGTGCCGATCACAAGGGGTGCTTCAAATGTGGTGCCGCCGAGCGTTATCGTTGCCTTGTCCGTCACGGGAAAACCTCCGAAAATGCGGCCATGTTGGCGCGAAATCCGATGGTACGCAGTGGGGTAACGGGAGCCTAGGGAATATTTGGGTGGCGTCCGAGGAGGAACAAACTTGCCGTGCAGGTGCTTGCCGACGACAACAGCCATGGGAAGGCATCCGCCGCGAAGGATCGCAACACAAGCAGAGGGCTTCTAGACCAGATGGGGTTGGTGTCGCGCATTCGAAACTTCATCAGTTACGTTTTTCGCGTGGCTGCGGTGCTGCTCGTATTCGGTGGAATTCCCGGCGCCCCGCTGCGAGGCGGTCTTGTGACCGAATGGGTTGCGCTCTTCGAGACCTCTTCGCCAGGCGCGACCTCACTCACGATCCGCGCGCGCACACTTGACGAAGAGCCCATCGCGAAGGCCACGGTGCGAATTTTTGCAATTGCCGAGGGCAAAGTGACTCTGGTTCGCTCGACGGAGACAGCTGAGAGCGGGGAGGTGACGATCGCCGGCGTTCCGCTTGCGGAGCTGTGGGTCATTGTCGAGAAAGATGAGTACGCGCGCGCATCGAGCCACGTCGTGCTCGGCCTCGATGGTCGAACGATCGAGCTACACCTTAAAGAAGAAGTCCCGCATATCGTTCAGGTCGTTGACGACAAAGGGGCTCCGGTCATCGCGGACGTGATCGTCGAGTCCGGGGACGTGGTGCCGGTTGGGGCAAGAACGGGGATCGATGGGCTCGTGACAGTGCATCACCTGAGCGAGCCACCATGGAACATTCGGGTGCGCGCGCCAGGTTTCGATGAGGTAACGGTGCGTGTCACCGAAGAAACTGAGCGCACCAAGGTGGTGCTCGGGAAGCTTGGCGGCCTTCTCGTGGAGATTCTCTTGCCGTCGGGTGAACCCGCAGGGGGGGCGCGGCTTGCGATCGCAGGGCCTCAGCTATGGCCGCCGCAGATGGGTACTGCGGATGAACGAGGTCAGGTACGCATCACGAGTCTCGCTTCCGGGAGCTACGCACTGCGCGCGACTCTAGGGCCACTCGTATCGTCAAGTGACTTACTTACCTCGATAGACAAGGGAGTTGACAAATCCGTCACCCTAAAGCTTGAGCAGGGGCAAATGGTAACTGTAAAAGTTACAAATGGCGTCGCCGACGACGCGCCCCCTTTGGCGGGCGCGCGGGTGATGCTTGCCGAAGGAGGCCTCTCTGCATTTCCTCTTGAGGGCAAGACAGGTGGTGACGGGTGTGTGGTGCTGGGGCCATTTGCGAGAGGCGGCGCCGCGATTTCGGCAAGCGCCGACGGGTTCGTCCCGCGAGGCGGTGTCACTTTGCCAGAACCCGCTCCGCGTGAATTCCGTGTCGGATTGAGTCGCGCCGGAACGCTATTGGGTCGCGTCGTGGATGGCCAGGGGCGGGGGATTGATGGCGTGAGCCTCGAGGTGATCGGAACCGACATGACCGGCGGTCCGATCGCCGATGATCCACGGCGGAGCGTATTTCAGGCGGCGCACTTCGACGCGATGCTGAGTGCGCCGCGCGCTCTTCAATCGGCCGGGGAACTCGGCGTGATGCCGGGTCCGCTTCCAGGGATTCCGCGCCTTGGTTCTACGCCTTCAATGGGGTCGCCCGTGAATGTGATCAATAGTCGATCGATTTCAGCGGACCCTTGGGTGTCGCGCTCGGATGGCTCGTTTCGGTTGACTCCAGCCACACCGGGTCGCGTGCGCGTGCTTGCGCGCCACCCGCAGTACGTGGAGGCGATGAGCGAAGTCGTGATTCTCCAACCCGGAGGTGAGGCGAAAGTTGAAGTCGTTATGCGTGGTGGTGCAACCCTAGAGGGCGTTGTCAACGACGCTCGCGGCCGTTCGGTGGCGCGTGCGCGTGTGGTTGCCGCAGCGACGGAGGGTACATTTGAACGCGTCACTTACAGCGCAACGGACGGCACATTTGCATTCGCATCGGTGCCCGACGATTTGGTGCTCACGGCATATGCACCCGACGAAAGCGAGACGTCCGTTCGGATGCGCATCAGCCTCGCGGAGGGCGACAAGAAAAAGGTGACGCTTGTGCTTCCTGAGTCGCGCAGCGCACTCGCAGTGCGTGTGACAGACGATCGCGGCTATGCGCTCGAGGCCGCGCAAGTGACGGCGCATTCGATCGACGCGGCTATCCCACTTCGCACGACTGGCTTCACGGACAAGCAAGGTGACGCGTCGCTGCGTGGCGCGAAGGGCGTGCCACTTCGCGTGCGCGTCGTGGCGCCAGGGCACGCGCCAAAGGTGGTCACAACGGATGCGAAGCTGGACCAATTGCGCATCGAACTTGATCCCGCGGAAACAGCAACGGGCGAAGTTCGCAGCAAACGCACAGGCGATCGTCTTGCAGGCGCGGAGGTGACCATCGCAAGCGAAGCCGGGGTCTTTCACGCGCAAACGGGTCCCGATGGCACGTACCTCATTACTGGCGTTGGCGCTGGACCCGCCCAGCTTCGCGCGCGAGCGGCTGGGTACGTGAGCGAAATCAAGGCCGTAACCATTGTTGCCACAGGCCATCGAAGGCCGCAGTACTTGCCTCGGCTTGATCTGCCCGAGGAGGGGCAAGCCGAAGGCGAAGTGGTTGATGAGCGTGGGCAACCCGTTGCGGGCGCACGCGTCGCACTCGGTCACGTGCCCACCTATGTCGTCGCAAGCGCGGGTCTCGCCACCGCCGACGAACGCGGGCGCTTCAAGTTGAAAGAGTTGCCGGAGGGACGCGTCTCACTCGAGGCTTACGCGCCTGATGTTGGACGTGGCGCAAACACAGACGTCAAGATCGTTGCCGGTCGGACCACGGTGGGTGTGCGCGTCGTGGTGCATCCCATCGCCGAGCGCGGCTACGACCCCGCGGGCGCGGGGAGTATTGCGGTCACGCTTGGTGAGAGTGACTCGCAAGAAGTGGTCATCATGTCGGTTGCCGACCGCAGTGAGGCCGAACGCGCCGGCTTGGTCGCAAGCGATGTCATCGAGGAAGTGGATGGCGTGCGCGTTCGCACGATAGCGGATGCGCGCAAGCGTCTGAGTGGTCCCATTTCGGATGACGTTCTTCTCACCCTCGAGCGGGGCGGCAAGACGTTGCGGCTCCGTGTCTCAAGAGAAGCCGTACGCAGATGAACCCCATTTCAACGCAGAAAAGCCCCGGTTGACCCACCATGACGCCCGCGCGTCTCAAGACCTCGGCGGCGCAGAGACACAAAAGCGAACATTCGGCTAACGCTCGGGGCGTCATTTCGCTAACGTGCCGCGAAATTCCCTCAAAACGAAGGGGATATTACGGCGGCGCGCTATTTGCGGTTGCCTCGCCGGTGGAGGTCAAATGAGATCGATTTGGATGGCGAAGCTCAGCTTCGCCGCGCTGGTAGGGAGCACGATTGGTGGGTTGACGATGGGGGGCTGCGCGAACGAGCGCGAGCCGATCTATCGGACGCAGGCTGGCATCGTGGAGAAGAGTTTCTTCCTGGGGCCAAACCTCGAAGATCCCCGCGACGATCCGGAGTTCCGCACAAAGAGCTTCAACATCGACAGTGCGGTCAACACGTCGAACTTTAACGGCACGATTGGCGGCGCCACGGCTGTCGATCGCGTTCGTTGGGAAGTGACCGAAGACTGGCTGTTCGCACGCCGCTCCTACCAAGAGTCACCCGGCTCCGACAAGCGCGCCTTGCCCCGCGTCGAAGTCTCGCCCGGCGTTTGGGAGTTCCCAGGCAGGCCCGATGGAACGATCATCGCGGCCTACAAGATCGAGAGCCATTTTGACGTCCGTCGGGATTACAACTCGCAGACTGGCGAAGAGACCAACGTGATGGTCGAGAACACGTCAGACCGCCCCTGGTACCTGCGTGCCGAGATGCGCGTTGATTGGTCGCAAAACAAAGCCGAGAGCACCAGCGGCGCCGACACGAGCTGGGTTTTTGGCGAAGGCAGTCAAGTCACCGCGATTCAGTACGCGTCGACCAACGACAACGACGAAGATCGCCCGCTGTTCGACGTTGCCAAGGGCTATTTCGACGTCACCAACAAATACCAACTCAAGCCTGACATCATGCCTGAGTTCGGCATTGCCGAGTGCGTGATCACGGGCTTTTTCAACGGCGCGACCTCGGGCGACTGCACGCCGACTGAAGTCAAGCTGCGCAGCTCGTATGTCAAACTGACGGGCAACGAGGACTTCGAGTCCTTCGAAGAGAATTTGGCCCAGCGCGACATCGTCGGCAACTGGGGCAACGCTGGCAGCAACTACAACCGCGAATACGGCGGTGCGCCACTCACGGCTTGGGATCCTCAATACGGCTTTACCGATGCGAAGACCAAAACGTTCTTCGCGATCCACAACATCTGGGAAAAGAGCCACCAAGGGTTCAAGTGCAGCAGCAACTCTGACATTTCGGGCAGGTCGAAAGACGACGGAAGCGATGCGGCCGACGGCACAGCAGACGCCTGCACCAATGGCAAGACGGGCTACAAAGGCAGCTCCGGTTCCCAGTGCGATCTCAACGCGGGCAAGTGCACGATTCCGATTCGTGACCGTTCGGTTAAGACGATCGGCTACTGGCTCAACATCGACACGCCGCTCGAGCTTCTCGACCAGGTCGACGGAAGCGGCAAGGTCAAGTCCGTCGGTCCGATCGAGGAAATGACGATCACTTGGAACCAATTCCTCAAGGTTGCGGTCGCTACGCGTCGCGAAGTCGAATGCCGTCGCACCTTCACAGGCGATCGCGACGCCTGCCACGCTCTCTATTTCGCAGGCACTGGCCCCGAAGCCAAAGAAATGGTCGCGTTCGGTGGTTGGGGCGTCGACAAGACAAAGGTGCTTCCTGTTGACCAGGATCGCCCAATCATTACGACCTGTCACAACCCCGTGCGCAGCTACGATCCTTCGAACTGCGGCACGGTCGGCGAGAAGATTCGTCTCGGCGACGTTCGCAAGAACTACACGATCTACTGGCCATACGCTTCGCGTGCACCTTACGGAGGCGTTGCTTCCATCGGCGGTGATCCGCTCACGGGCGAAATGGTCGGCGCAACGGCGACCATCATGGGTCGTTCGGCGACGTTTGCTGCCGCGCAACAACGCGACATCATCCAACTCGCCGTTGGCGACATCAGCGTCGATCAGCTCGTCGCGGGCGGCCAGGCCGAGCGCTATGCCGACCTCGTCAAGAGTGGCAAGATCGTTTCAAGCAGCGCAAAAACGCCTGCGCAACTCGAAGCGGCCGTCAAGAATATTGACGTCGATAACGTCAAGGCGACGGTCAGCGTCACTGCGCCGACGCTTGACTCACTCAGCGGTGAGAAGCGCCAGCTTGAGCGCGCAAAACTGCGCGCACAAGACTCGGTCATGTCACCGCGACTCGCGAAGAACGATGAGCGTCTGACGGCGTTGCTCAAGCAACTTGACAATACCGAATATGCATCCGAGATTACCAACCGCGGCTTGCAACAACTCGTTGCGGGCTCGAAGGATCAAAGTACGGCGGCGTACCAAGCGATCAAGACGTTCGCGTCACAAGATCCAAGCCGCATCCAGGACCTCTACGATCACTACCAGGCGTACCTCGGCAGCAAGGGTGTTTGCTTCCTCGATTCGTCTGCAAATGCGGGCGTTCCGGGCAGCATCTACCAGCCATCACTCGGCCCGTACTTTGAGCAAAAATACGGCAGTCGGCGAACCGATCCTCCATTTGCCATCCCAGACAAGCCCACCGCTACGGAGCTTGCGGCCGCCGAGGCACGCCTCAAAGAGCGCGGCGTGAAGATCTATGACGACCTTCTCCGCGAAGCCGTCAAAGGCATCGGCTTCCACGAAATTGGGCACTCGATCGGCCTTCGTCACAACTTCGCAAGTTCATGGGACTCCCAAAACTATGCGCCGCAATACTGGCAGCTTCGAACGAACGAGGGCCAAGCGACGACGATCTGTACGAAGGCGCGTACGGACGCAACGGACAGCTGCCTCGGTCCGCGTTACCTCGACCCGATGACGGACGACGAGCAAGGCGTCGGCACCGAGTCTCGTCCTGGCATCGAGTACTTCGCAAACACCTCGACAATGGAATACCAAGTCGAGCGCTTCGGTGAGACCGTCGGTGGCGGTACGTACGACTTGCATGCGATGAAGACGCTGTATGGTCGTGTGCTTCCGACATTCGACGACCGCATCATTCCCCCAGCTTCGCAGCAGTACTTCGCAGTGAAGACGCTGTCGCAGGGCATCCCTTCCGAGCTCGTCTTCGACCCGAAGAAGGGCTACGGCATGCACTACACGCGCGCCGCGATGACCGCGAAGGTCTTCGACGCCGCGCGCGACTGTCGTGACGCAACCGAAGCCGAAAAGGCGACGGCCAAGTGGCGCATCGTTCACGGTAAGGTCTGCGCACCTTCGCCGCAAAATCACCTCGCATTCGAAGACATGAAGTCGAGCGAGATCGCGTTCACAAGCGGCAAGACTGTCAACCCGATCGGCGTCAACGGCGTTCGATGGTCAGGTGTCGACGAAAACGGTCAAACGCTGACCCGCTGGCAGTTCCGTTATGGCGAAGACTACAGCCGCGGTGGGTACATCCACGCAAAGCTCTTCGACAGCGGCGCTGACGTCTACGAAACCACGATCAACGTGACCAAGCGCTACGACCTGACCTACCCCTGGTCGTACTTCCGCCGCCTGAACAAAGAGTTCGCGTGGTGGTCACTTCCGAACTCGATCGCAGGCAGCACGTTCTCACGTATGCGCGCCTATCACTGGAGCACCACAACCGACATCGGACGCTCAAACTCGGCTGACTTGGCGAACGACGATCAAGATCGTCCTGCAGTCATGGCTTCCGCGGAGATGTTCAACTTCCTCCAGCGCGTGATCCTCACGCCTGAACCCGGTGGATACGGCAAGACCGCGTCGGTGCGCACGTCACCGCGCGCGGGCGCACTGCCGATCCTCGACATGACCGATTCCACGGGCGCGAACGCCTTTGGTTCGATCGGCGTCATCGATGGCCGCTACGTCCAAATCGATTTTGACAGCGATCGCGGCGGTAGTTGGGATTACCAGCACTACCCCCTTCACGTCGGTTTTGACGAAGAGAAGGTTCTCGCGCTGCGCGAACTTGTCGACTCGCGGCCCACACTCTCGACTGTTTCGCGCGAGAACGCGCTCGACGGCCGTGACCCGTACATCAGCTTCCGCACAGACACCCCGCACGCAATCGACCGCTTGGTGGGTGCATTGATGTCAGAAGACTGGGAAGCTCTTGGCCCGTCGATGCTCGCGCAGACGAGCGTGCTGCAGAACTTCAACCTTCTCGACAAAGACCCAAACAAGCTGACTCGCCCAGCGGGCGCGGCCATCATCTTCCCGAACATGGGCTATTCGAACGAGCTCGGCACCGGCATCTACGGGTTGCTGTTCTCTCGCTACAGTAGCGACATGACACTCGCCACGAAGATGCGCATCCGCATCGACGGCGATGCGGGACCAACGGTTCCAGATTCACGACGCGTTTCGTTCAACGATCCGGTGACGGGTCAGCGATACATCGCATCGCGCTTCGGGTCCGAGACCTTGCCCAAGGCATGCACCCAGGACTCTGACTGTTCAGGTGTCAACGCAAAGTGTGTCGAAGGAACCTCACGATACTGCTCTATCGCGGGCGTCACGCAGGGCCGCGCGGTCGAAACCGGCATCGGTTCACGCATGATCCAACGCGCGAATGACCTGCTCACGGTCGCTTACGAAGTGAAGAAGGACGTCAACGGCAACCCGATCTTCAACTCGTACGGCGAGCCTGAGCTCATTCTCGATACGAACGGTCAGCCAAAGAAGGGGACCGCAGCCGCGATCTTGGCTCTTCAACGCTACATCGGTCTTCTCGATGGCATGCGTCAGGTGAGCAAGATCCTCGGCGGCGGCCCACTGGGCGGCGGCGGTGGGGACGGCGAGTAATCGCGCATAGTCAACCATGTTGACGAAACGGCCGCGCCTCTTCGGGGGTGCGGTCGTTTGCGTTAGGAAGGCCGCGAGAAGCATCCGTTCGCGCGAGTCTCACGCTTCACACTGCGATCAGCGGTAGCCCGCGGCGAGGCGCTTTGGTCACGGTCTTGCCCGTGTGGCCCAAGGCGTCGAACGCTCTGCGGTACGCGGCGAAGGTTCCGCCCGCACGGACAGCATCGATGACGGCAAGACCTTCGGCCTCTCCCCCTTGCGCGAGAACGTACTCCACCCACGCCCATTTGGCGCTTGTCGAACGCACGTCGGCGCGTCCACGAAGGCCGCGCTTGAGGCGCGCGAGTCTGGAGTCGACAACGTCCACTCCGGCATAGGGGTGGTTGTCGAGTGGGGTGTTGCGCTTGCTGCAGAACGGGGCAATGCCGAGCGCGACGGGAATCACCCTCGATAGCTCGGTGACAAATGCGACGCATTCGTCGATGTCTTCATCTGTCTCGCCGGGCACACCGATCATCAAATAGAGCTTCAAGCGATCCATTTGATGCAGCCGGGCCATTTCGGCGGCCTTTTGTAGATGCTTCGGCCTTGCGCGCCGGTCGAGCAAATCGCGCACGCGCTCGCTCGTGCCGTCCATCGCAGTCGTGAGCGTGCGATACCCGACACGTTTCAGGGCACCCACAAACTCGTCGGTGAGTCGATCGGGCCGCAACGAAGAGAGCCCCACCTCGCAACCGCGATCGGCAAGCGCGTTGACGATGTTCACGATTTTCGGATGGTCACTCACAGCGGCGCCGACGAGTCCCACCCGTTTTGCGTCCGACGGGATCAGCTCGAGCACCCGGTCCATTGGCGCGATGCGCATGCCACCATTGGTGGTGCGCCGCATGACGCAATAAGTGCAACCGCGCGAGCAGCCGCGCTCAGTCTCGATAAGGAACATGTTCGAGAATTCGGTGTGTGGCGTCCGGATCGGAGCCCACGCGGGCAGCACCGCGTTGTCGGCTGCGGCGACGGGTGGCAAGAGCGTGTGATGCGTTGGCACAAACACGTGCGGCAAGCTCGCGAGCGCATCGAGCTGCGCCTGTCGCGAACTGCACGCTTCGATGCGTTGCATTGCTGCCACGACGAGCTCCTCGGCCTCGCCCATGATGATCGCGTCGACCATGCCGGCAAGCGGCAACGGGTTCGAAAATGTGAGCGGCCCACCCGCGAGGATGAGTGGATCGCGCGCTGTGCGTTCTTGCCTTCGAACGGGGATCCCCGAGCCGTCAAGCATCTTGATCAAGCCAGCGAGCTCGAGCTCATACGCCACGCTGAAGGCAACCACCGGAAACGCTGAGAGTGGCCGGAGCGACTCATACGAAAGTGGCGCTGAGGTTTGCGCCCCTGCATCATCGAGGAAGAGGCGTTCAGCGGAGAAACCAGGCGCCTCCTGAATGGCGCGATAGATGCGCTGGTAGCCGAGCGAGCTCATCCCTGTCGCGTAGGGTGACGGATAGGCCAGCCCAACCGTAAAGGGTGCCTGTTTCTCAATACGGCCCACCTCGTCGATGAGACGGCGCCGAATGCGTTCACGTTCTTGGCTCAATCAGGTTCCTTGACTGTGCCCTTTGTGAGGCGGAAAAGGCTGGCGCGCAAGGGCGCCTCGTAGCCTACGCATCGAAATTGAGGTGGCGCCGAGGGGCGAATTGCGACAAAACCCGCCGACCAACAGAAGGAGCGGCCTGTGCTGCGTTCGACCCGACTCGTTTTTGCCTCGATGATTCCATTTGCGGGCTTGATCGCCGCTGCCTGTTCTGAAGCGCCCACCATTGGCGCGCCCGATGCGGGAGGCGATGCGGGCCCCGATAGCCAGGTGCCAGCTGACAGCGCGCCGCCCGACAGCGGCAGACCGCCGAACACAACGGGTTTCACGTCGGTTCCAGCGCCCACCGTTGAGAAGTGTGCGAATGCACTGCAAAAGGCGGCCAGTGGCGTTTGCGACGTGACCAAGGCGGGGACGGCGGGCGTCGTCGTTCGAGGCCGTGTTGTGACTCCTGAGAAGATCTACGAGGGCGGCGAAGTTGTCGTCGACAGCAAGGGCATCATTCAGTGTGCTGCGTGCGATTGCTCCACGGACGCGAGCTACGCAACTGCGACCCAGGTGACGTGTGCTGATGGCGTCGTGACCCCTGCGCTGATCAACACGCACGACCACGTGACGTTCGCACAGCTTTCGCCCAAGCCCCACACTGCCCGTTACGATCACCGCCACGAGTGGCGAAAGGGTGCCGGCGCGTCCAAGCCGAAACTCTCGACTCCAGGTGGCACCGGTAATAACTCCGTACCGCTGGCCGAACTTCGTTTCGTCCTCAGCGGTGCGGCGTCAACGGTTGGCTCTGGCGGCGTTAGCGGAATGGTCAGGAATCTTGACCAAGTATCGAATTCAGGTGGGCTGTCAGGCAAGGCCGTTCAGTACGAAACGTTCCCGCTGGGCGACAGCGACGGCAAGATGCTGACCGACTGCACGTACAAGCCGGCGGTAACCACGGACCAAGCTGCGGTTGAGGAGGCCTTCGAACCGCACGTGGCGGAGGGCATTAACGATGCTGCGCGCAACGAGTTCACTTGCTCGTCGGGTCAAACCGGTTCGCAAGTCGACTACATGAAGCCGCAGACCGCGATGATTCATGCCATCGGCCTGCTCCCGGCAGATGCCGCGCTCGCCGCGTCCAAGGGTGTCGGCGTCATCTGGTCGCCACGCTCGAACATCGATCTCTATGGCTTCACTGCGTCGGTTTCGGCGTTCGCTCGCCTCGGCGTGCAGCTCTCGCTCGGCACGGACTGGTCGGCGTCCGGAAGCATGAACATGCTTCGAGAGCTCACGTGTGCCGACGACTACAATCGTAACAATCTCGGTGGCTTTTTCGCCGACTATCAGCTGTATCGAATGGTCACCGAAGACGCCGCTGCGAATACGGCGAAGAGCACCCAGATCGGCGCGCTCAAGAAGGGTCTCTACGGCGACATCACCGTGTGGAACGGCGCTGGGAAGGATACATGGCGCGCGGTTATTAACGCCGGCGTGAGCGACGTTGCCGTTGTGCTTCGCGCCGGAAAGATTCTGACCGGGGAAACAGAAGTCGTGGATGCGCTAAGTGGTGGTCAAGGGTGTGAAGCTCTGACCGATTGCCTTGCGGCCCACAAGATTTGTGCACAACAGGAATTCGGAAAATCGGTTTCGGATATTTTCACCGCTGCGGGAGGCGACAAATATCCGGTGTTCTTTTGCGGAACACCGACAGACGAGCCGAGCTGCGTACCGAGCCGTCCTAGCGAGTTCACAGGTGTCGGTTCAAGCTCGGACACCGACGGAGACGGTATCGCGAACGACAAAGACAAGTGTCCAACAGTCTTCGATCCGCCTCGTCTGATCGACAAGGGACAGCAAGGGGATGCGGACGGCGATGGCGTGGGCGATGCTTGCGATCCATGTCCGCTCAAGCCCAACTCCACGGAGTGTGCTCCGACTGCTGGCGATCTCGACTCCGATGGAATCGCCGACGACAAAGACAATTGCCCGACGAGTGCCAATCCCGACCAAGCCGACGCCGACAAAGATGGCAAGGGCGACGCTTGCGACGCCTGTCCGCAGGACGCAAACCCTGGCGCCGCAGCTTGTCCGCCAAAGAAAGACACGGTTACCCAGGCACGCGCGGAGGCGAAGGGCACCGCGGTCACGATCGAAAACGTTTGCGTGACCGCGAAGCGCGATCACGTCGATCAATACGGCGTGTGGGTCCAAGACCCGAGCCCCACTTCGACGACCACCAGCAGCGGCGTGCTCGCCTATATGGCGAAGGTCGTACCCACCGTCGCTGTGGGTGATCTCGTCACCGTCACTGCGAAGACGAGCGAGTACAGTGGTGGCATTCAGCTTGAGGACGTGACCATCACAAAGACGGGTGCTTGCCCGAAAACGATCGATTCGATGATCGCCACCGTAAGCGCGGCAGACATCGCCACGGGTGGATCACAGGCTGCGGCCTACAATGGCATGCTCGTGAAGGTCACGAGCGTTGCGGTGACCAACGCAAACCCAGACTCGCCGACCGACTTCGACGAATTCAGCGTTACGGGCAATCTGCGGGTCGATGACTACGCATACGAGGTGCTCGACAACACGTACACCGTGGGTGCGACCTTTCAGTCAATCACGGGGGTACTGATGTTTGGTTTTGCGAACAGCAAACTCTGCCCGCGGTCCGCTACTGATATCGTGCAGTAACGATGCACACCCTCCACCTCGTCAGGCACGGTGATACGTCACAGAGTTCAGAGGGTGTCTTCTGCGGCGATCTTGATCCGCCGATTACCGACAAGGGCAAGTGGCAGGCGGAAAAGCTAAGCGTGCTTGCCGCTGCGCTCAAGCCGAGTGCGATCTATGTCAGCCCGAAATTGCGGGCTCGCATGACCGCGGAGCCAACGGTCAATGCGCTTAACCTTGTGCCACGGTTTGACCACGGTCTGCGTGAGATCGGCTACGGCACGTGGGAAGGCCGACAGGAAACGGAGATCAAGCAGACGGAGCCCGCGGCGTACGCGGCGTGGAACGGCGATCCGTCGGTTGCGAGTCCGCCGGGTGGCGAAAGCGCGTTCGCGATCGCCGCGCGTGCGCTGCCGGTGCTTCTTGCAATTCGCGACGCGCATCCGGACGAGACCGTCATGGTGGTCAGCCACAAAGCAACGATTCGTGTGATCACGTGCGCGCTTCTGGGTTTGCACTTGGGGCGCTTTCGCGATCGTGTTTCATGTCCCACCGCTTCGGTGACGACATTTGAATTTGGAGATCGCGGTGCGATGCTGACGCGGATAGGGGATACGAGTCACCTGAGGTAGCGCCCAAGCGCTAATTGAGCGCAGTGCACGTCGCGTTGCATCCATCGCCGCCCTTCGTGTTCCCGTCGTCGCAAACTTCGCCTCCGTCGAGCACACCATCGCCGCATCGCGGAATCGTGCAATTCGTGCGGCAAGCACTCTTTGCGTCGAACGCTTCGATCGTGATGGGCTCCGTCATGACGAGCGGAATACGAACCAGCGTGTCCTTCACCCATCCCCACGTGGTGATGCCCGTGGTGAACTTTGGCGTGACCGTGACTTTCCACGTGCCGGGAAAAGGAAGGCCGCCGAGCACGCCGCCATCGCTGTTGCGGTTGTAGTGCCAGCGGCCACTTGCGGTACTCGTGCCTGCCTTGAAGAACTCGGTTTCGTCATCGTCGGACAGGTCAATTTGAAAGCCGCTCGGCAGGCCGGCGATGTCCATCTCGACGTCGGAGGTTGGCTGCGACTGACCCGTCGTGTCCTCGTCGATGCCATGCGTGAGGACTAGGCTCAGTCGTCCTGTGCTGGAATCAACGTAGAGATAGATGCGGCTTTCGCCGATCTGTTCGAGCCCTGTATGCGAGCTCGCGGAGTAGTAATCGTAGAACGACGACGACGACTTCTTGCGGATAATCGGATTCGTACCGATGTGCGTGCCAGACGGCTGGGAGATGAGGAACGCGGGCCTGTCTCCGTTGTTTGCTCCCAGGTCGCAAGCCTCCGTGATCGCGACCTTACCGTCGCCGCACACCGGCAGTTTGCAGTTGTTGTCGCATCCGTCAAGATCGTTGACGTTTCCGTCATCGCACTCTTCGTGGCCTTTCCACGTGAAGCCGTCGCCGCATCTGGCGGCTAAGCAACTTGTGGTGCAATCGTTCGTGTCGAGCGTGTCTCCGTCGTCACACGCTTCGACGCCCGCATGGACGAAGCCGTCGCCACATCGAGCCGGAAGGCACGACGACAAACACGCGTCGGTGTCGTCGAAATTTTTGTCGTCGCAAATCTCAGGTGGCTGCACGACGCCGTCGCCGCAAGTGGGTGGCCCGCAGCGAGGGGTACATGTACCGCCGTCGGGGTTGCCTTCCGCGTCGCCATCGCTGCCGCCGTCGCTGTTGAGTAACCAACCATTATCGCAGAGCTCTACGCCGACGTGCACGATGCCGTCCCCGCAGACGGCTTTCACACAGGTTGCAAGGCATGAGTCGGACGAGTCGGTGTTGCCGTCGTCGCACTGTTCGCCACCTTCGATGATGCCGTTGCCGCATGGATTGGGCGTCGCTATCGCGTTGAAGTTGTCGAGCGACGTGCGCGATCCACAAGCGATCGCGGCGACGAAGCACGAGGCGATGACGAGCGAAACGGAGCGCGTTCGCATTGCATGAGCGTACGAGCAATTGACTACGTGTGCTTCGTTTGCTTTGTGGGTCGACTGAACGTCCGCAGGTCCTCCTGCCGTTTCCGAAGTCGGGAGTCGCGAAGGGAACATCGGTCGCGGGTCGGTCGCAAACGACGCGGAATTGGTAACTCACGTTGCGCGATATTCGCGGTGAGGGTGATCGCTATCCCTCGGGTGTCGACTTTCGCTAGGATTTATCAAATGCAACTCAGTGCCATATGAAAACCGATGGGGGTGTGAGGCAACACGGTTTGGGGTGTGCTAATCGCCCACCCATGAGACTTCCAACTTCCCTTCGTGTTTTCCTCGTCGCTTCAGCGCCACTCGTCGTGCTCGCATGCGCAACGGCAGAGAACCCTGCCGGGGGGGCCATCGCAAAAAAATGCGACCCGAGCACGTGCGATCCGGGTCTCGAGTGCATCGACAATGGCACCAATAATTATTGCCGAAAGGCATGCACGACGAACGCCGATTGTGCCACGCACGAATCGTGCTTCGCGCAGGCAAAAGCGAGCATGCAGTCGTACTGCGTGTTTAAGGAAGCGACGGACGGCGGCATCGCCTCGGTGAAAGACGCAGCAAAGTCCGACGGCGGCGGGTCGTGTCCGGCGCTCAAGAACACGATGGCGCTTGCTGCAGCATGTTCGGCCTGTACCGGTATGTACTGCTGCTCCGCCGCGACGGCCTGCTTCGGCTCTTCGTCAACGATGTGCAGCTCCTTTCTTAGCTGCTGGACCGGATGCGGCGGGGACCAAGAGTGCCAATCCTATTGCCAAATGGACTACCCGTCCGGCGTGGCTCCGTATTCGACACTTGCTTCGTGTCAAGCGAACTATTGCGGTGATTCGTGCAGCAGCGGTGGCATCTAAGGCCGCACGTTAGCGTCTTAGTTCTGTCGACCCTCGATCGCGAGAAGCAACACAACGGCCGCGACGCCGAGTCGCGGATCGAATCGACCGCTTGGATCAAGGCTGAAGTCGACGTCGTAGGCGAGCTGAAAAATATTGAAACGCTGCTTGATGAAGCCGACTTCGGTCGTGCCCAACGAGACCTTGAACTTCTGCGGAATGATTGGAAATAGACGCCGGAGGAAAGCGAGCGCACCGGAGTCTTCGATAACCTTGCCGACCTCCTGCTCGTTGGCCAAGATCGCCCACTCATCGCGAAGTAGGCTCTTTAGACCTTTGCGCTTCATCGCACCAATGACGGCGCCAGTCGCCGCGTCGGTGATGTCGTAGGTCGCCGAGATGTCGATGATGCTTCGCGCGTTGATGCGGATCATCGGTTGCGTCTGCGCTTCATCGGCGAAGATCGTGATCTCTTCCTTGAGCTTGAAGGCCTTCTGCTTGACGAAAAAGGCGAGCTGACCCGCGGTACTGAAGATGCGGAATGTGTTGCCGAGAAAGCTGAAAAGAGCCTTCTTCGCGACATACTTTGTTTCGTACTTGGCGAGAGCGTTGATCATCCGGCGATGGTAACGCGGCCGTTTCTCGGCGCGTGAGGCGTTTGCGCATGCCTTCCAAAACGCACTGAAATCAAGGTAACGTCGCCGTCCCATGCCCGAATTCATCTTTCAGATGCGCAACGTGACGAAGGTTCATCCGCCTGACAAGAAGGTGCTCGACAACATCACGCTCGCTTTCTATCCCGGCGCGAAAATCGGCGTGATCGGACCAAACGGTTCGGGCAAGAGCTCTCTCATGCGCATCATGGCCGGACTCGACACAACTTTTGGCGGCGAGGCGGCTCCGCATCAGGGCACACGCATCGGTTACTTCGCCCAAGAGCCAAACCTCGGCGATGCGAAGACCGTTGAAGAAGCCGTCAACGTAGGCGTCGCCGACGTGCGCGCATTGCTTACGCGCTTCGAAGACATCAGCAACAAACTTGGCGAGCCGATGGACGCTGAGGAGATGACCAAGTTGCTTGACGAACAGGCATCTTTACAGGACAAAATCGATGCCGCCGACGCGTGGAATCTTGACCGCCACGTTGAGCTTGCGATGGATGCGTTGCGCGTGCCGCCGGCGGATGCGGAGATTAAGAATCTGTCGGGTGGCGAAAAACGTCGCGTGGCGCTCTGCCAGCTCTTGCTCGCACGCCCCGACATGTTGCTCCTCGACGAGCCGACGAATCATCTCGACGCGGAGTCGGTGTCTTGGCTCGAGCACTTCTTGCATGAGTACCCAGGCACGGTGGTCGCGGTTACGCACGATCGCTACTTCTTAGACAACGTCGCGGGTTGGATTCTCGAACTCGATCGAGGCAAGGGGCATCCATTCAAGGGGAACTACACAGGCTGGCTCGAACAGAAGTCGGCGAGGCTCGCGCTCGAAGAGAAGCAGGAGTCGTCGCGTCAGCGCAAATTGAAGCAAGAACTCGAGTGGGTGCAAGCGTCTCCGCGTGCGAGGCAAGCAAAAAGTAAGGCGCGCTTGTCTGCCTACGATGAGCTCATGGCGCAGGCGACAAAGGGCGCGAGCGACCCCACCGAGATCTCGATTCCTCCCGGCCCGCGTCTCGGCGATTTGGTGATCGAAGCAACAGGTCTTGGCAAAGCGTTTGGTGAAAAACTGCTCTTCGAGGACCTTGCGTTTCTTCTTCCCCGCAGCGGTATCGTGGGCATTGTAGGTCCGAACGGCGCGGGCAAAACGACGCTCTTCCGGATGATCATGGGTCAAGAGACGCCTGACAAAGGGTCTCTCAAGCTCGGCGACACCGTAAAAGTCAGTTACGTTGACCAATCGCGCGATGCGCTCGAAGGCGAAAAGAGCGTGTGGGAATTGATCTCGCAAGGTGAGCCGAACATCATGCTGGGCAAGCGAGAGCTCAACAGCCGCGCATACTGCTCTTGGTTCAACTTTAGGGGTTCGGACCAGCAAAAAAAGGTCAAAGATCTTTCCGGTGGCGAGCGCAATCGCGTGCATCTCGCCAAGCTCCTGAAGGATGGTGGCAACCTATTGTTACTTGATGAACCGACGAACGACCTCGACGTCGAAACACTGCAGGCGCTCGAGAACGCTTTGCTCGCGTTTCCTGGATGCGCAGTGGTGATCAGTCACGATCGTTGGTTTCTGAACCGGATTGCGACACACATTCTCGCGTTCGAAGGTGAGAGCAAAGTCGTGTGGTTTACAGGTAACTACCAAGCGTACGAAGAAGACCGCAAGAAGCGGCTTGGCGAAGACGCGAGGCCTACGAGGGTGAAGTTCCGCAAGATCGCGATGTGATGCCGGGCGCTCAGTGACACAAGGGAGGGGAGTGATATCGTGGCGCTCCGATGGCAAGCGACTTCATCCGCGACATGATTGCGACCGACGTGGAGACCAGGAAACACGACGGCAAGGTCTGCACTCGGTTCCCGCCCGAGCCGAATGGCTACCTCCATATTGGGCACGCCAAGTCGATCTGCCTCAACTTCGGAGTCGCGAAAGAGTTCGGCGGCAAGTGTCACCTCCGCATGGACGACACGAATCCCGCCACCGAAGATCCCGAATACGTGGCAGCGATCCAAAGAGACGTGAAGTGGCTCGGCTTCGACTGGGGAGAGAATCTTTTCTACGCGTCGGGTTACTACGACCAGCTCTACGCCATCGCCGAACGCTTGATCCGTTCGGAACGCGCGTACGTATGTGATCTCAACGAAGAGCAGATGTCTGAGTATCGCGGCACGCTGTCTGAGCCGGGCAAAAACAGCCCCTTCCGCGAACGCTCCGTCGAACAGAATCTTGATCTCTTTCGCCGCATGCGCGCCGGCGAATTCAAAGAAGGTTCGTGCGTTCTGCGCGCCAAGATCGACATGGCGTCACCCAACATGAAGTTGCGCGATCCTGCGATATACCGAATCAAATACGCGCATCACTACCGCACCGGCGACGCGTGGTGCATCTATCCGCTCTACGATTTTGCGCACTGCTTGAGCGACCCAATGGAGGGCATCACGCACTCGCTTTGCACCATGGAGTTCGAGAGCGCGCGCGAACTCTACGATTGGGTCATCGCCGCTGCAGAGATGCCTTGGGTTTCGCGTCAGACCGAATTTGCCCGTCTCAATTTGACTTACACCGTGATGAGCAAACGCAAGCTGCTCGAACTAGTCGAGGGCAAATTCGTCAAGGGATGGGACGATCCTCGCATGCCGACGATCGCTGGTCTGCGACGCCGCGGTTACACCGCCGAAGCGATTCGCGCGTTCTGCGGTCGCATTGGCGTGGCGAAGAACTTGTCGACGGTCGATCTCGCCCTTCTCGAGTTCGTCGTGCGCGAGGATCTCAACGCGCGATCGCGTCGCGTTCTTGCGGTGCACAAACCGCTCAAAGTTATCGTCGACAATTATCCTAACCAGACGGAGGAATTTCACGCGCCATACTGGCCGGAAGACGTACCGAACGAAGGTTCGCGCAGTCTGCCGTTTTCGCGCGAACTCTACATTGACGCGGATGATTTCATGGAGACGCCGCCGAACGACTTTTATCGCCTCGGGCCCGGTCGTGAAGTGCGCCTGCGTCACGCGTACGTGATCAAGTGCGAGCGTGTCGCAAAAAACGCGCAAGGTGAGATCGTTGCGATCCACTGCAGCTACGATCCACAAACGCGCGGAGGTGTGACGCCTGATGGGCGGAAGGTCCCTGGCACCATCCAGTGGGTGAACGTTGCGGACGCTCTCGATGTCGAAGTGCGGCTCTACGATAGGCTCTTCGTCACGGAGCGTCCCGGTGAAGCGCGTGACTTCAAGGAAGAAATGAACCCGAAGTCGCTGATGACGGTGCGGATGAAGGTCGAACCGTCGCTGAAAAATGCAACCATTGGCGATCGATTTCAGTTCGAACGACTTGGCTTTTTCATTGTGGATGCGGACTCACAGCCTGGATCACCGGTATTCAATCGGACCGTTTCGCTGAAGGACAGTTGGGCCAAGCAGACTTCCAAGTCCGTTCAAGTTTCCCCGAGAGCGAGCAAGCCGAAGACCGAAGTGAAGGCGACTGTCGCCGTCGAGTTGCCGGTGGAAGCGCAGGAACTCATGGCCCGCCACGGCATTTCGTCCGAAGAAGCGCGAACGATGGCCGCTGAGACCCATATCTTGGTTCTGTTTGAAGGTGCGCTTGCGAGTGGCGGTGCGTCGAAAATTGCCGCGGCGCTTGCGTGCAACGACGTGCTGGGTGAAGTCCGTGCGCGAAAACTCGAGGGCGCTCCGTTCTCGGGTAAGGCGCTTGCCGAGTTGTCACAGCTCATCGGGGATGGAACGCTGTCGAGCAAGCAAGGCAAGGACGTGCTCGGCAAGATGTTCGACGGCGAAGGTGGGCCGAAGGAGATCGTCAAGAAACTTGGACTTCAGCAAATAACGGATGCGTCCACAATTGAGGCCATGGTCGACCGAGTGCTCGCGGCGAATGCAGATGCGGCGGCGCGTTTTCGAGCCGGAAACGCGAACGTCCTCGGTGCTCTTGTTGGGCTTGCGATGAAGGAATCGGGAGGGAAGGCGAATCCGAAACTTGTGAGTGACTTGCTGAAGAAGAAGTTGGCCTAACGACTTTCAGATGCGCACCTGAGCGACGCAACGAAGTATCGTGGATCGCTATGGAACACTTCTCGAACAAGACCGTTCTCGTGACAGGCGCGGCGAGTGGCATCGGACGCGAAACCGCACTCGCCTTCGCGCGGCAAGGCGCGACACTCGTGATTTGCGACGTCGACAAAGCACGTCTCGAGGAAACCGCCGACAGCGCGCGCGCGCTCGGTCGAAAGGTGATGGCGCGGGTGGTCGACGTTGCCGATCGCAACGCGATGCGATCGTTTTCCGAAGAGGTCCACAAAGACCATGCGGTCGACGTTCTTGTGAACAACGCCGGCGTCGCCCTGACTGGAGGACTCCTCGACACGTCACTCGAAGATTGGGACTGGATCATCGGCATTAACCTGAACGGCGTGATCCACGGTTGCCATTTCTTCGTGCCGAAGATGGTCGAGCGCAAGAGCGGCTACGTTGTGAATGTTTCGTCGGTGGCGGGCTATCTCGGCACGGGTATTCTCGCGGCGTATTGCACCACAAAATTTGGCGTCCTCGGCCTCTCTGAGGCGTTGCGCGAGGAGCTGCATCCTCATGGCGTTGGCGTTGCGACCATTTGTCCCGGCGTTGTCAACACGCCGATTGTGGAAGCCAACCGCTTGCGGGGTCGCTACGCCACGAACGACATGCGCACGCGGTCGCGGGCGCTCTACAACAAACGCAACTACGGTCCTGAACGCGTTGCGAATGCCATTGTCGAAGCGGTCCTCCGACGAAAGGCCGTGGTGCCGGTAACGCCGGAAGCATGGGCCATCTATTGGATGAAGCGCCTCGCGCCGAAGACCATGGCTACCGTCGGGCGCGTTCTCGTGAAGCAAGCAGGAGGATAGGTGCCACGGTCGCCATCCGCGGTGACCGCAAGGCTCGCATCCGCGCCTCCTTTCGTGCTGACGGTGTGGGCAACGATCGCGGCGTTCTCGACGTATTTTTGCATGTACGCGTTCCGTAAGGCTTTCGCCGCGGGAGCGTTCGAAGGTGTCGTGCAACTGCCGGGCCTTCCACCGCTGCAGTACAAGAGCGTTCTGATCATCGCGCAGATCGCGGGCTATTGCGTTTCGAAGTTTGCGGGCATCAAGGTCGTCTCTGAGCTCACGCCGGAAAAGCGCGCGAACGCGATTCTCATTTGCATCGGCTCGGCTGCGGCAGCGCTCGCACTCTTCGCGGTGGTGCCTCGGCCATGGAACGTGATCTGTCTCTTCGGAAACGGTCTCCCCCTTGGGTTGGTGTGGGGCCTCGTGTTTGGGTTTCTCGAAGGTCGCAAGGTTTCCGACGTGCTCGGTGCGGGCGTATCGGCGAGTTTTATTGTAGCAAGCGGAGTTGCAAAAGATGTCGGCAAGCGCTTGCTGGGCTTGGGCGTGAGCGAGACGCTCATGCCGCTTCTCGCTGGGCTGCTTTTCGCGCCTGCGCTCCTGGTTTCAGTTTGGATGCTGAGCAAGATTCCCAAACCGACCGCCGACGATGAACGCCTGCGGACGCGCCGCGACTCGATGAACGCGCCAGCACGGCGCAGTTTCCTTCGGGAGTACGGCTTGGGTCTTGTTGCTCTTGTCATATTGTACATTTTCTTGACCGCCTATCGCGACTTCCGAGACAACTACGCGCCGGAGCTCTGGTCTGCGCTCGGGTATGGAGAGCGGCCATCGGTGCTCAGTACAACCGAGACGATTGTCGGTCTCTCCGTGATGGCGGTGATGGCTCTTCTTTTTTTGGTGCGCGACAACAAGAAGGCGCTGTTGATGATCCATTTTGCGCTGCTCGCGGGTGCGTTGATCATTGGTCTCTCAACGATCGCCTTTGAACGTGGAATTCTCGGTCCGCGTGCGTGGATGACCGCTGTCGGTCTCGGTCTCTATCTTGGGTACGTGCCCTACAACTGCGTGCTCTTCGACCGTTTGCTTGCGTCGCTGCGCGTCGTCGGGACCGCGGGCTTTCTCATCTATGTCGCCGACGCTTTCGGCTATCTGGGTACGGTTGCGACTTACCTTGCGAAAGACTTCTTCAAACCCCACTTATCGGTGCTCGAATTCTTCAAGACCTTCAGCTACGCAACGTCATTGCTGTGTGTCGTTTGCGCCATTGCGTCGATGTCGTATTTCGCGCTGCGCGAACCTGGTGCTCGGCGAAGTGCTCGGCCCGGATGAAACGCGTTCGAGTAGCCCGCTCGCTTCGCGCATGAGCGTTTCCATGCCCGGTTGCTCGATGGGGCAATGGCCGCAGTTCTCGAGCATGACAAGCTTCTTAGTGCACGCGAGGCGCTCAAAGAACGGCAAGCTCGCCTCGACACCCGTCCACCGATCGGCGGCAGGGTGCGCCAAGATGACTTCGCTCGCGGTGTACCTCTCGGGAGAGAGCGCTGGCTCGTATCGAAAGAGGCTGGCGAGGAACTCGAGCGAAACGCGATTGCCTCCGCCCGTTGGGTCACTGGCGATCGCGCGAGCCAGCGCAGGATCGTTCGCGATTGCGTTCATGTTTGCAAGCCAGCGCATGGGCATACGCAGTTTGGGAAAAACGCGCGCTGCGCGAAGAAGGAGCGGCACGCCGAACCGTCCGAGCCACGGCCATCGCGCAAACTGTTCGCGCACGATTGGAAGCGTCGTATCGCAAAGCGTGGTCGCCAAGATGCCGGTGACTGGCTCACCGCGCGCGGCAAGTTCGGCGGCAACGTGGTACGCGAGCATACCGCCGAGGCTCGCGCCCATGAGCACGATCGGACGGTCATCGCGTGAGCGCTCGCGATCCACCAACGCGACGACTGCACTTACCCATGCATCATACAACCAATTCGTGGGGGCGGGAGAGTCACCGAAGCCAGGTAGGTCGGGCGCAACCGCTTCGTAACCCACGCGATGAAGAATAACCGCTGCCGGCGCGAGCAACGCTGAGTTGCCGCCGCCGCCGCCGTGCAGGACGACCACTTTGGCGCGCGCTGATCGGTTTGCGTACCGCTTCACGCTCATCAAGCCAACGCCGGCGTGAAATCGCTCAAGTGTTGGTGGGCTTTCGGCTCGCTGCAGCTCAGGGGGAAAGAAAGCGCTGTAGTCGATCATTTATTGAATATGAAAGTGATTTTCATTTGCGCAACCGCGAATCGATCTTATCTTCGTGTCGTTTGCCGATGCGGTTGAGGAAAGTTGCGGGTTTCGTTTTAGCGGCGCGCCGAATGCGGATGAGGCACACATAGCGTGTCATGCAATACCGCTCGCCCCTCCTACGCATCGCGCTCTTCCCCTTGCTTGCTTCCTGCACTTTTGCTCCACAGCCTTCGCACACCGCGAGTGCAACGTGTGTCGAGCAGCGGCTGCTCGAAAACCTCAACATGAGTGAAGGCGGTAGGCTCACGATCGCGCTTTCAGGCGATCTTGCGAAGGCCGACCTGACCTTTCTCGCGGAGGGTCCGTTGACTATGGTTAAGGAAGTTGACCGCCTGCTCGTCTACGCCGACTACGGCTCGACCGATGCCGGGACGCTGCATGTGACTTGCCCTGCGGGTGAGAACCGAGTGCCGATCACCGTCCGTCAGATCGCGTGGTCGAAGGTGGCGAGTTGGACATCGGGTGGTCCTCCAGGTCGCGAGTACGGAGCTTGGTGGCTCGATGATGCGGACGATCGCCTCTTTGTGTTTGGTGGCTTTCAGTACGACCCCGTCCAGTACACGCCAGCAAATGACCTTTGGTCGTTCGACCTCGCAAAGAAGGAATGGAGCGCGCAAAAGCAGGTGGGAGATGCGCCGCTCTCGCCCGGTGGTCGCGTCGCCCACGCAACGGCGCCCAATTCACTCTACTTCTTCGGCGGTGTGGTGAAGGCAACGAGCGCCACTCCTCCGGTAATGAAGATTCTTGACTATTCTGGAGAGAGCCCTTCGTGGAGCGATGCGCCCTTTGCAAGCACCTCGCCCGGCAGCTACACGGGTTCCCTCGTCTACGATGCGCGCCGCAAGCGGTGGCTCTCAGTATGTGGCGGCAGTTCGAATGGCTTCAACTGCGACGTCAATGCCTATTCACCGACAGTAGGCTGGGGGAGTCTTGCGCTCGCTGCGGGTGACCAGCCGAAAGGTCGCGACGGATTTCACTACGCATATGACGAGGAAACCGATCGCGTGTTCATTTACGGAGGCCAGGTTGGCGCCGGAAATCTTGCCATGATCGGCGACACATGGGCTCTCGAGCTGGGAGAGACACCCGCGCAGTGGGTCAAGTTGGTTGACGAATCGGACATGCCTGGAAAACGTCGCAATGGCGCCTATGCCTTAGACCCCATCGGGCGGCGTTTGCTCGTATGGGGTGGCACGCCTGACGGCGCACACTCGGTTGACGGACTTCAAGTGCTGGGCCTCGATCGCGGTCGCGAGACGTGGACGTCGGTTAGCGTTCCTGCGGAAGTGCCGCCGAGATGCAGCGCGATGGGCGCGTATGATGCGCGCCGCAACCAGGTGTTCTGGGGGTTCGGTAACAACACCACTGTCTATTCGGACATTTGGGCGATGTCCTTATGACGTGCCTCACGGATCCGCAAGACGTCAATGCGCGACGCGGCCTGGAGCTTTGCGCGACCCGTCTTGCGCATGAAGCGCGCGGTGCACCACGCAATGAATCGCGTTGGAACAAGCGCAAGTGCGAACGCGGCGATTGCATTGAGCAAACCGGGAACATGAACCGCACGCCGCTGCGCGAGCGCACGCAGCGCTGACTCGGCGACCTGATCTGCGGTCATCGCAGAATTGCGTTCGGTGTCGGTGAGCGTGTAGCCAGCGGCTTGTTGAAACTCCGTGAGGACGACGCCGGGACTGAGCTCGGTAACGGCAATGTCGGACCCGCGGAGCTCTTGCCGCAGTGCCTGGGTGAAACTGCTCACGAACGCCTTTGTCGCTCCATAACAAGCCATGAACGGCACGGGAAACGCCGACACCATGCTCGAAACGTTCAAAATGGATCCGTGGTTGATCGCAAGCATATGCGGAAGAACATGGCGTGTGATTTGAACGATGGCATCCGTGTTGAGAAGCAACATGCGGGAAAGCGCTGCGTGCGAGGAATCCCAGAACGCGCCCGTGGCTCCCACGGCTGCGCAATTGATGAGCATGGTTGGCTTGTGCTGCTCGATGACAAGCGCAGCAATGAGTTGGTGGACGCCGTCGGGCTCGGCGAGGTCGCAAGCGATGCCTGTTGCGCGCACGCCGTAAGTCGAGGTGAGGTGGCGAGCGAAGCTCTCAAGCTTGTCTCGGTTGCGAGCGACCAAGACGACGTGTTTGCCTTGCGACGCGAGGCGTTCGGCGATGGCTCGGCCAATGCCTGACGATGCGCCCGTGATGAGTGCGAGCTCTGAAGACTGCGAGATCATGTGCGATTTTCCCCCGCGATGACTTGGGGGCATCGCCCAATAGAGATACGCGCCGCGTGCCGCGGGTCGAGCGAGACCGGGTACGCGATTCCGACAATCGGGTGCAAATTTGCGCCTCGCGATGGGATCGCGCGGCAAATGCTCTTCCAGAAAGCGGCGCGCCACGCAGGTCTCGAACCTGCGACCTTCGGCTTCGGAGGCCGACGCTCTAATCCAACTGAGCTAGTGGCGCTGAGGGGGCAAGGAGATACCGCGATCGCCGTGTGACGTCCACATACCCAAGTGAACAAGCACGATTTTCGCCTGTTGAATGGCGCCCCCTTGAGCGACAATCGCCGTCATGCGCGTTCCCATTCTCCTTGTGTCGGCCGTTCTACTCGCGTGTTGTTCAACAGTGCTCGCGACGCCGGACGCGACGGCTCCTGCGGCCGATGCACCCGCCCCTGATGCCCCTTCGACAGCCGACGCTGCGACAACGGATGCCGCCTCCGATGCCGGTCCGTTCATCACGACCTTGATCGACACGCACGCGCACATCTGGCCCCGCGACAAGGCGGTGAACGACAAGTACATTGACGCTTTCGCGACTTCCGCGCGAGGCCTCGGAATCAGGGTCGTGCTCGGCCTTCACGCTCGCCAAAAGCCAGATCGTCCGCCAACATATTCAACCGACCACGACACGTGGACGCTCGAAGCGGTAGCGAAGTACCCGGATGTGTTCGTGCCCGCGCTCAACGGTTTCGACCCTGACGACAGTGGGTCCGTTGACTATGTGAAGACGCAGCTCGCAACCGGCAAGTGGAAGATGATTGGCGAACTCGACGTGCGCAACAGGCCGAAGGAAACGACGACGGCGATGAACCACGCGAACTTGATGAAAATTTACGCGCTTGCCGGGCAGTACAAGGTTCCGGTGATGGTTCACTACGACCAGTGTTACGCGACCGACTGCGCGACGACGACTGCGGAATACGACGACGCGCTGAACAAGAATCCGTCAACGATCTTTATCCACGCGCACTCATGTGAAATCGACAAGATGAAGGCGCACCCAAATCTCTACTGTGAGTACGAAACGCAAGGAGCTCCATTGCCAAACGAGCTTCTCGATCGCGTGATTTTTGGTACCGACGAGCAGCACCCCGAACTCGTGGTGCGATTTCAGAATCCACAAGACGGGTCCTTTGTTGACCAGCCGTACGCCTACGCGATCGACGATTTTCGGACCAAGCTCACGAAATTGAGCGCCACCGATGCGGAACGCGTCGCGATCGGAAATGCGCGAACAATCAAGATAATTGACTAATCACTTTTGAGGAGTTCGCGCAATCCCGCTTCGTCGATGACGCGCACGCCAAGTTGCTGCGCCTTTTCGAGCTTGTTGCCGGCCTCTTCGCCCAGAACGACAAAATCCGTCTTCTTGGAAACAGAGCCAGTGACTTTTCCGCCCGCAGCGCGAATCAGATCGCCTGCTTCATCGCGGCTCAGCGTGGGCAGGGTACCTGTGAGCACGAACGTTTTGTCGGCGATGCCTTCGATGCGAATCATCGCGCGCGCCCCGGCGTCGAGCTTCACGCCTGCGGCTGCAAGACCTGCGAACACACGGCCTACGGGTTCCGAGCTGAGCTCGAAGAAAATTGAATCGGACGATTTCTTTGCGAGCCCAGCGATCGCTCCCGAGCCCTTCTGCGGCGCAACGCGCTCAACGGCGGCGGGGTTGCCAGCGGCATATTGTCTTGCGAAAGACAGCAGCGCGTCCGCATTACCAAAGTGTTCGGCAAGGTCGGTCGCAAGGGTTTCTCCGACGTGGCGGATGGCAAGGCCATAGAGCACGCGCGCTAGTCCGCGTGCCTTCGCGCCCTCACATGCCCGCACGAGGTTCTCTGCACTCTTTCTCCCCATGCGATCGAGTTGCTCAACTTGCTTGACGGTGAGCGAGAAGATTTCGTGAGGTGCCGATAGCCGAAGTTTGCCTACCAGTTGTTCGACGACGGCGTCGCCCATGCCTTCGATGTCGAGTGCACGTCTGCTCGCGAAATGGACCAGTCTTTCGCGAAGCTGCGCAGGACAACCAGGGTTTGGGCAGTAGAGGAATATGTCCTCGCTCAGCACCGGCGCACTGCACGATGGACACACCGTTGGTCGCGCGAAGGCGACGGTGCCGCTCGGTCTCTCCTCGACCAGAACACCGACGACCTGCGGGATAATGTCGCCTGCCTTCTCGACGAGGACCTTGTCACCTGCGCGCGCGTCTTTCCGTTGAAGTTCGACGAAGTTGTGCAGCGATGCTCGCGATACGGTCGTGCCGGCGAGCTGCACGGGTGAGAGCTCCGCGACGGGTGTCAACTTGCCCGACTTCCCGACCGAGACCCAGATTTGCAGCAGCGTAGTCGCCTTGCGTTCGGGCGGAAATTTGTAAGCGATTCCCCAATGGGGGTGATGCCCGGTTCCGCCGAGTTGCGACCACTTGCCGGTATCGTCAATCTTGATGACCATCCCGTCGATCTCAAAGGGAAGTTCGGCGCGCTTGGATTCATAGCTATCGCAGAAGGCAAGCGCCTCTTCGGGTGCGAGCGCACGCGCTACGCGATCGAGATAGACGGGCGCGCCGGCGTCGGCGAGCGCTTGAAGGATCTCAAACTGAGACCGCGGGAACTTCACTCCATTCGCCCAGGCAACCGAGTACAGGAATGCCGTGATCCCGACATCACCAAGCCCACTCGGATCTTTGCGCTTCACCATGCCAGCGGTGCCATTGCGTGGATTGGCGATGGGCTCTTGCCCACTTTCTCTGAGTCTTGCGTTGTGTCGTTCGAATGCCTCGCGCGGCCAGTAGAGCTCGCCGCGCAGTTCGTAACTTCCGTCGCTCAATTTGAGGCGCGATGGTACTGCGCCTGCCGCCAAGACTTGCTTCGTCACATCGTCACCGCGCCGTCCATCGCCTCGCGTGACGGCTCGCACGAGGCGCCCACCTTCGTAGAGCAGCGATACCGAAATACCGTCGATTTTCGGTTCGACGAGCACCAGCATGTCTGCGTCTTCTGCGAGACTCAGATCCTTGCGACGTCGCCCAAACCAACCCTGCAACTGCGCGAGCATCGATTCGTCTTTCGCAGGCGAGAGCTTCTCGAGTGAGAGCATCGGCACGCGATGTTCCACGGTCGCAAACCCCTCTGTGTGATCAGCGCCCGGCTTCGCGTCGAGGCGCGTTCTTGGGTCAACGCCAGTTGCCTCAGCGAGCACCGCGTACTGCTCGACGAGATCGTCGAAAGCAGCGTCGGGAATCTCTGCGTGACCAGCGCGATAACGTGCTTCGTGGTGGCGTATCTGCGCGGCTAGCTTCTCGAGATCGTCAACTTCCTTCACAACCAAGCTTGACCTGCACCTTTGCCTTCGAATCCGCACGAACAAGGTCGCAACTCGTTGGGCACAACTTGATCGTGGTCGGGGTTACGTTGTTGTCGAAGTAGAACCCGCCTGCCGACGTGCACGAGCTCGCACCCGTGACGTGCGTGAGCGACTTCGTGATGGTGCCGCCCTGCAAATATTCGACGTTGGCGGTCTTGGGATCGATGATGCCGCCGTCGCTCGTCGGAATCGCGAAGGAGCATGCCGCGGCTTCGTACTGAATCTGCTCGAGCGCGACCGTAAGCGCGTTGTTGTTTCCGTCACCGATGTTCCAACTTTGGCATTGGCTCTTGCCGTTGCCGCACGCATTGGTGAGGCCGCCCGCGTTCTTCGCATGCACTGCTGCATGTCCGCCGACAGCCATCGTTTCGAGATGCGTGAAGTCAGCGCCATCCATGCCGACCATGAAGATCGGTACCGCCGTGTTCGTGTAGTGAGTGTCGGCGATGGCGGCGAGTTTCGATGCGCTTGTTTCACACGAGGTCGGGTAGCCATCGGTCACGAGTACGCCAACGCGCTGCCTGCCTGGCGTGTAGGTGGCGCTGCTGCCTGTGTATTGGACGATCCCACGCAAGGCGGCCTCGGTCGGCGTCTCGCCGCCAGGGGTTTCGTTGTTCATGACCGTCGTGAATGCACTCGAATCCGGGAGGGGTACGAAGCCTTGAATGGGTACTTGCGGCGTCGAGTAGAGCGCGCCGCCGCATTGTGACGCTGCCAACGTACCGCTAAAAAAATTGAGCGCCGCGCGGTTGCCATTCGGGCTTGGTGACGCGAAGTAGGTCGCAAGCGCGTTGATCGACTTGCACCACTTCGAGTCGACCGTGTCGCCGATGTTGCAGTCGCCTTTGGCTGCTTGCCAGGTTGAAACCGGACCGTGCATACTCCCCGACTTGTCGAGCACGACGTAGAGGTCGATGCCGATCGGCTTCGCTTCAACCGCAGCCTGTGCACACGCGTCTGGGAGGGCGCTGCCGTCGACGGAAGGGCTACCGGTGTCGAACACGAAGACTGCGTCGGACTTTGCGTCTGCGGCATCGAGCGGGCCCGCATCGCTCGCGGAGGAATCGGTTGACGCGTCAACGGTCGCACCGTCGCCCGGTGCGCTGTCGAGCGCGCCGTCGAGCATGGGCGCCGCGTCCTGCGAGCCGTCGGTCACGCCTCCGTCGGCTGCGTTCGTCGCCGAGTCGGCGGCATCCTTTGCGGCTGAGGCATCGGCTTGCGGCTGACCTGCGTCAGCGGTCGCGCCATCGGTGACGACGGCAGAGCCGCCTCCGTCGCCCTGCGTCTGTGCGATTTCATAGATGATCGTGTCGCCACACGCCGCGAGAAAACCAAAACCTAAGAACCAAGCACGACGCATGGCATAGGTGTAGCTCCTACATCTGACCACGCAACCGCCCATCGGCCCTTCTTTACTGCAGCTGCCGTTAACCCGGCGGAGTTTGTCGGCCGCGAAGCGCATTTCACATGCATCCGACTTATTGCACCTCGGAAGCGGGCCAAATCAGGCGTCTATGGTAATTTCCGCCCCGCGTCCTTTAGACCTTGGGAAGGGACAGATTTTTTTGCTCCGCTATCGCGCAGACCTTCGAACTATTGCCTTCGTCGCGGCCTATTGGGGCGTCTTTGCGTTCGCGTGGATGAGCGCCTGGCAGCCTTGGTACGTCACCGCTGGGCTGGTCGTGCTGCTTGCGGTTCAAGCTTGGATCAACGCGGTGATCACGCACAACACGTTGCACTCACCGATGTGGAAATCGCGCTGGATGAATCGCGTGACGCAGGTCGTGCTCTCGTGCAGCTACGGCTTTCCGGTGAGCGAGTACGTTCCGGGCCACAACCTGAGCCATCATCGTTTCACCCAGTCGCGCAAAGACGTGATGCGCACCTCGAAGGTGCGTTTCGAATGGAACTTGCTGAACCTGCTGCTCTTCTTTTTCATGCTCGGTGCCGACGTCACCGCCGCGAACTTCCGTTACACGAAAGACGCGAAGGAGCGCATGCCTGCATGGTACCGCCAGTTGCTCGTCGAGATGGCGTGCGTCTGGGGCATCAAGGTGTTTGCGCTTATCGTCGATTGGAAGCGCGCGCTCGTCTTCATCGGCATCCCGCACCTCTATGCCGTGTGGGGCATTACGACCGTCAATTTCGTCCAGCACGACGGGTGCGATCCCGGCCACCCGTACAACCATTCACGCAACTACGTGGGTCGTATTTTTAACTGGTTCACGTTCAACAACGGTTTTCACGGCATGCATCATTTGCGTCCAGGCCTGCACTGGAGCTTGCTCGACGCGGCGCATGCAGTGGAGCTCAAGCCGTACATCGATCCCCGCCTCGACGAGCGGTCGCTCCTTCTCTATTGCTTTCGCACTTTCATCTTTCCGGGCAAGCGCTTGCGCTTCGATGGCAAGCCCGTCGTGCTCATGGACGAGGGTCCAGACGAGGATTGGATCGGCGGGGCCGTCCAGCCCGAAGGCATCGAACTGACTTCGTAGGGTTCGGGCTGGCTTTCTCAGGCACCCATCCGTGACGTTCTCGTCAAGGCTGGATCGTTGCGGTCTTGATGTAGTCGAGCTTCGGGAACGACGCTTTGAGGTACTCGTTCCCCTTCATTTGCATCGCGCCTTGATCCGGCGCGCCGCCGCCTTCGCCGTAGTCGGCGTAGAGTGAGTCGACAACGCTCATTCCTTCGGTGACTTCGCCGAACGGCGCAAAACCGCCGCGGTCGAGGTTTGCGTTGTCGGCATAGTTGATGAACACCTGTGTTGTGCGCGTCGCAGGACCGCCCATCGCGTAGGTGACAAATCCGCGCTTGTTCGATTGCTTGACGGGGTCGTCGGCAATTCTCGCGTCGCGCCAAGCGGCGCTGACAGCCGGGTCACCGTGAATTCCGAACTGGGCCATGAAGGGGCTCGGCTTTCGGAGCACGCGAAAAAAGCGAATATCGTTGTAGTACCCGCTCTTGACCAAGTTGTAGAAGCGGTCCGCGCCGAGCGGCGCCCAGTCGCGCGTTACCTTGATCGTAAACGCGCCTTGGGATGTGGTGAATTTCGCGTTGTAGGTCGCGGGGGCTTGCTCCTTCCACTTGCTCGGCGCGAGGTCAGTGGCGGTCTTTGGCGCGGCTGGCGCTGCCTGCGCGGCGGCGTTCGTGCTCGGGCTTGCGTCGCTCTTGCAGCCTGCGACCGAAATCGAGAGCGAGGTCAACAATCCAATAGTCAATAAACTTGTCTTTTTCATCTTTCTTCCTCGACGAGGTCAAGAACCTTACCTGGGTTCAAAATGTTGTGGGGGTCAAACGCGCGTTTGAGGGATCGCATAAGCGCGAGCTCGTCCGGTGATCGTGAATAGCCTAGGTGCGATTTCTTGAGCAAACCGATGCCGTGCTCGGCCGAAATGCTGCCACCAAACTTTTGCACAAGCGCGAACATGTCACGGTCCGCAACTTTGGTTTGC
>JAHFDY010000154.1 GCA_023248735.1 Myxococcales bacterium | reverse complement strand
TAGCGCTAGCAGCCCCGAACGCGACCGGCCTCGCTTATGGTGCGCTTCAGACAAAGAAGTTGCTCAAATCGACCAATCAGAATCACGAAAAGGCCGCGAGTACGCTTCAGGTTCCTGGCACGACCGCCGAGCGCGAAGCACTGGCGTACATGCACATGAACTGCGGCGTCACTTGTCACAACCCAGTAACTCCGGGCGCCAAGTACGTCGCGCGCCTCGAGGCGGCGAAGCTCGGCAGCGTCGCAGAGACCACCTTCATGACCGAATTGGTGAACCAGCAATCGAGCTGGGTGGCTCCTGGTGAAACGGGCAAAACATACCGCGCGAGGCCCACCGACTCGAGCCGAAGCGCCATCTATCTGCGCATGGGATTGCGCGACGAGGTTGCCGGCAACGGTATGCAAATGCCACCTTTTGCAACGCATCAGGTCGACATTGCCGGTCGACAGGTCGTCAAGGCGTGGATCGATTCCATGACAACGACCGCCGGCTATCCCGCCCCTGCGCCTTGACGCTCAGGTCGCACTGCTTATCGGCTACTATGCGGCAACCTCTTATGAAGTACTCGGTGTTCGCTCCAGACGACGTGGGGTCGGTCGAAGCGGATCTCGGCCGCCTTTGGCGCGAGAATCTGCCGATCACTGTCGAGGAGATGCGCGCGCGTGTGCGCTGGTACTACGAGGAAAACCCCGTTGGAAAAGGCTCAGTCCAATTGTTGCGTGCGGAGGGTGACGACAGCACCATCGTCGGTTGTGCCGGCGTCGGACCACGTCGCTTTCTCGTTGCCGGAGAGGTGAAGAGAGCTGCCCTCCTCGCCGACTTCGCGGTTTCAAAAGAGCATCGCACCCTGCAGCCCGCGATCTTGCTTCAGCGCGCGATGATGGACCATTGCAAAAAATCATACGCGTTCGTCTACGGCTTCCCAAACCACCGCGCTGAGGGTGTCGTCAAGCGGGTTGGCTACGCGACGCTCGGGCATATGGCGCGTTACGCTTGCGTACTTCGGTACGCGACCTACTTGCGCACGCTCGTGACCACTCCGCTTCTCGCGCATTCGCTCAGTCTCGGTGCGGACATGACGCTACAGGCGGTGCGAGCCGTCAACATGCTTGCCTTTCGCAAGAAGCTCGAGATGGTCGAAGAAGATACGCTCGACGAAGGGTTCGACGCGCTTTGGGAGCGCGGCCAGAGCCAGTACGGGATTTGTTGCGTTCGCTCACGAGAGTTTCTCGACTGGCGCTTCCATTCGGGACCTCAACCGGAGCGTTGGCTCTTTGGGCTTCGTGACAGGGATAATCATACCCTTCATGGTTACGTATTCGTGAAGCCTGAGGGGCGAGTTGCACACTTCAACGACTTCTTCGCAGATTCAGACGAGCATCTGGAGCAACTGTTGGTCTCGGCCCTCGCCGAGATGTATCGCCGCCAAATGCACTCCGCGACCCTGCGATTTTTAGGCCCCGCACGTATTCGGTCAATGTTGTCGCGCATTGGCTTCAGCCGGCGTAGCGATGCGCGTTTGGTTAATGTCGATGTCGGCGAGGCCGATCACGGCATGCGCGCATTTGTAACCAACCAGGAACACTGGTTCATCACGGACGGAGACGAAGACGCATGAGCAGGTCGAGGTTTGGACGACGGGTGCTTCTTGCTGCGGGCAGCGGTTTGCTTGGAGCAGCAGGGCTCGGCCTCTTTTTCCGCAGGCGAGTCATTCAGACCTTGGCAAGGTTCTCCAAACTTCCCGAGTTTTACGAAACACCGAAATTGGTGCAGCACGATCCCGCAACAGAGCGCCGCACCATTTACGTCGCTCGCGATGCGGGACCGGCGGCCAACGTTGACGCGGTGCTTGATCGCATGGGTGGCGTCGAGAGACTCGTTGGCGTCGATGACGTCGTCATCATTAAGGTGAGCGCCCAGTGGTGGAACCAGGGCATGACGAACGTTGCAGCGGTCAAGCGTGTGATCGAACGGATCATTGGTCGTGACCGATTCGCGGGAGAAGTTATTGTATTCGAAAACGTCCATTTTAGGTTACAAAACGGCTCAGGCCTTTCGCGTGGATGGACAAGGCCGAGCGATCGCAACGTCGACGTACCGGGATGGAACAAGCTCGCTGACTTGATTCCGCACTTTGAACGCTTGAGCGCTCCAGTGAGTTTTGTCGGGCTCGTCGACGCGGGGCGAAACGAACTTGCGCACGATCACTGGCATGATCCGCAGCATGAGCACGGCATATACGGTGGCGATGGTCGCGGACCGATCGGACCCAATGAGGACCGCGACGGTTACGTTTGGGATTTTGAACGGACGTTTCGCAAGAAGCGTAGCTACGTTGACTACGCCCAGACCCCACTGACGTGGCCGGTCTTTAGTTCGCCGCGCACGGGCGTCGTCGTCGACTTCAAGGACGGACTGTTCAAACGCGAAAACGGGCGCCGCACGAAGATCGATCGCAAGCTCGTTTTTGTGAACATGCCGACGCTCGTCGCGCATGGGTCGACCGGCATGAGCTCCTGTTGCAAGTCGCCCATGGGTATCGTTGACATGAGCGCGGGCCGAATGGGGAGCGACCCACGGGTGGCCGATTATCAATCGGTTCACCACTTTGGCAGTCCCGGTGCAATGTGGCGCATGGCCGGACCGCTCGCGCACTTTGCGAAACATGTGCGCCAGGCCGACCTCTACATTGTGACGGCTGAGTGGGTCGCGGCTGCGCCGAAAGGGTGGGACGAGGAAGCAAACGATGCGCGGCTTGCGGTAGAGGGTGCCCACCATGCTGGCCTCGTGATAGCTGGCACCGATCCCGTCGCGATCGACACCTGGGCTTCGCACAATGTGCTGATGCGGCTAAAGAATGCCGATACGCGCGAGTTTGATCTTGGTGACCCTGACTCGAAGCTGTCGCGCTTCTTGCGCTATTACCGTGAGGTATACGGCAAGGGTACGATGGCACCAGAGCTGATCAGCGTCGCGTAATCGACTTTCCCACGCTCGTTGAGCGGCAACGCGTCGCAAAATTCGACGACAGCGGGGACCATGTAGTCTTCCAGCTTCGCGGCGCAAGCTCGCATGACGTCGCGATCGCTGAGCGTTGCGCCTGATTGTCGAACGACGAACGCTTTGATCACGGTTCCAAACCGAGGTCGCTCGACGCCCACGACCGCGGCGTAGGCAATGCCCGGAATGCTCAAGAGCGTGCGCTCCACTTCCGCTGGACTGACCTTTTCACCACGGGACTTGATGATGTCGTCCTTGCGCGAGACAAAATAGAGGAAGCCATCGGTGTCACGACGAAACACGTCGCCGGTGAATAGTAAGCGTTCCGTCTCTGCGACGCGGTCTCTCAATGACGGTGGCGGGGGCCGCAGCTTCTCAGCGGTCGCTTCAGCTGCGTTCCAATATCCAAGCATGACGTGTTCACCGCGGACGACGAGTTCCCCGGCGGACAGATCGTCAACTTCATTGCCTTCATGATCAAGCAAGAAAAGATCCTGAAAGGGCATGCCCTTACCAACGGATCCTGCGTGGTCGTCGAAATCGCTCGGATCGAGGTACGAAATGCGTAGGCACTCGGTCTGTCCGTACATGCAGTAGAGCGCGGCGTTGGGAAGAGCCGCGCGAAGGTCTTGTGCGTCCTCCGGCCGCAAATGAGCGCCTGCGTTCGTGATGTAGCGCAGACTCGTCAGGTCGTACTTGCGGAGGTCCGTTTCGCGCAGAATCGAGGCGATGGTTGGCACAATCGCAAAGCCCGTTGCGTGCGTGGCAGCGAGGTTCGTCAGCGTGACGTGTGGAAAGAGCATATCTCGTTCGCACACGAAGGTTGCGCCCACGGAGCACGCCGAGAAAAGCTGCGTGAGACCGTACCCGAAAGACAACGGAAGAACGTTGAAGAGGACGTCGCTCGCGCGGAGCTCGAGGTACTGCGCGATCGCCTGTGTCGCTGTGCTTACGTTCTTGTGCGATAGAGCGACGCCCTTTGGAAACCCCGTGCTGCCGGACGTGTAAAGAATCGTGGCGAGGTCGTTGTCTCCGATCGATGGGAGCGGTCGAGCATCGTCTTGATCCGCAAACGAAGCGAATCGTTCACTCTTGGTTGGAGCCTCGCATCCAACAAGGAAAGTAACTTGAAGGTGCGGATAGTTGACTAGACTCACGAGCGGTGCGCGCGCATCACCTCTTACGAGGGCAAACGCACCGGTGTCTCGGAGAACGAAGTCCAGCTTCGCGGCCTTGGTTTTCGCATTCAGCATGACGAATGCGCCTCCCGCTTTGAGG
This sequence comes from Myxococcales bacterium, assembly GCA_023248735.1. Taxonomy (GTDB): domain Bacteria; phylum Myxococcota_A; class Polyangia; order Polyangiales; family Polyangiaceae; genus JAHFDX01. Next base: position 7,347 of record JAHFDY010000154.1, on the reverse strand, counting down.
GTTCCCCATAAGGCGATCACTGCCTCTGGCACGTTGCCAAGCCAGATGACGACGCGATCGCCTGGCGAGAGACCGCGAGCCAGAAGCGCAAAAGCAAATTGATTCGCGGAGTCGTTCAGTTCGGCGAACGTCCATTCGCGATCGGCCATCACGAGCGCACGTGCGAGGGGCGTGAGTGCTACTGCGGTGTTGAGTAGGGACGAAAGATCCAAAGGCTAAAAGGTATCGCGCCTTGCTTATTTTGGGATCGATGTTTCCTTTTTTCTCGGGAAAATGGTGCATCGCACGCGAGCGTTGCATCGCCTACACTTGCGGTCGTGAAGTTCTACTCGATCGCTGGGAATACGCAGAAGCTCGACGGCGGCGCGATGTACGGAAACGCGCCGAGACCCGTTTGGGAGGGCTGGTCACCGCCCGACGATCGCAATCGCATCACGCTCGCTTGCCGGGCCCTATTGCTCGAGACAGACAGTGGCGAGCGGTGGCTCTTCGAGGCTGGCATCGGCGCGTTTTTCGATCCGAAAATGAAGGATCGCTTTGGGGTCGTCGAGGACAACCACGTCCTTTTGGACAACCTCGCCGCGCTTGGGATCGCGCCAGGTGCCATCGATCGGGTCATCCTCTCACACCTGCATTTTGACCATGCCGGAGGCCTCTTGTCGCGTTGGGGCGACGGGCCCATGCGCCTGGTCTTTCCCAACGCCAAGTACTACGTCGGCGGTGCCCATTGGAAGCGCGCCAATGCGCCACATGCACGCGACAAGGCGTCGTTCATCCCCGAGCTCCAAAGGCTGCTTCTCGAGACGGGCAAATTGACGCTCGTTGAAGAAGGTCAAGACACGGATCTATTGCCGCTCGTGAAGTTTCATTTCTCGAGTGGACACACACCTGGGCTCATGTTGGCCGAGATCGCGACTTCGAAAGGGCCGATCGTGTTTGCGGCGGACCTCGTGCCGGGAATGCCCTGGGTGCATATACCGATCACGATGGGTTACGATCGATACCCAGAGCTTCTGATCGAAGAAAAGGTGACACTCTACGATGCCCTACTTCCCAAGAAGGGGATGCTCTTTTTTACGCACGATCCTACCTTTGCATGTGGGGTACTCACCCGCGACGAAAAGGGTCGCTATCGCACCGAACCGCTTGATATCGCAACGCTTTGCTGAGGGAGGATCATGATGAAGAAACTTGCAGCCGTATTGGTGTCTTTCGCTGTTACATTTGTTTCGGCGTCGGCAAGTGCAGACGTGACGAAACTCGAGGGCGGGTGCGAATTCCGTGGTGGCGCCGACTGCAGCGGGTCGTGCAGCAACATTAGTTTCGAGGCGTCGTGCAACATTGACCTTGCGGTGACCTGCCAGGGTCAGTGCAACGTTGACGCGAATGTCTCGTGCACGGGTTCATGCGGTGGCACATGTGAGGCTGACTGTAACGTCAAGCCCGCTGAGTTCAGCTGTGCGGGACATTGCGCAACCCAATGCGGCGGAACGTGCGAAGCCCAGTGCACGGAAAGCACAAGCGGCGCGACGTCGAAAGCGGACTGCAAGGCGAAGTGCGATACGTGTTGCCGCACCGAATGCGAGGGTTCCTGTACGGCGACGCCGGGCAGTGCTGACTGCAAGACCAAGTGCAGTGCGTCATGCAAGGGCGAGTGCAAGGGCGAGGCGAACATTGGCTGCCAGGTCGATTGCCAGAGCAAGGGCAGCGCCTCATGTCAGGCCACGGCAAAGGGCAACTGCTCGGTCAACTGCAACACCAACGGCATGATCGTGTGCGACAACAGCGTGAAGGAATTCGTCAAGAGTCTTGAGGACGCGAAGGCGTGGATCACGGCACACGTCACCTACTCAGGCCAAGCAAGTTGCACAGGCAACGAGTGCAAGGCGAGCGGAACGCTCAGCTGCGCAACGTCACCTGCGACCAGCGATGGTCTCTTCGCCGCATCGATCGCCACGGCGTTTGCAGCGTTCATAGCAGCGCGTCGCAAGAAGGCATGAGGGCGGCGCGTTCAAGGTTGACATTATTTCTGTCGGTCCTTGTTGGGGCGTGCGGTGGGCCGCGCGAAACGAGCGTTCCAACTGTCGGCGCGTCGTCACAATCAGTCCTTCACATTCCTTCGCCAACCGACCCCGTCGATGTCGCTGAAGCGCTGAAGATGCATCGAGGCGTGCGGGTTGTGGTGCGCCTGTCACAGTGCTGGAAGCACGCGATCTGTGCACGGTCGGCTCCGCTATGGGCAAAGTCAGCGATGCTCGAGGAGTTTCGGCTTTCGGCCAAAGAGGTGCGCGACCTTGACGGCGCATACTTTCAGAGCGCTCACTACTATGTAACACGCGATGCACAGATTCTAGTGGCGCATCACTCACCAAGAGAGCGATCACAACAGTGGGTGGAGCGCACCGGGCATCATTGGTCGCTTTGGCGAGAGGGCGAAACGCACGACGCCGACGGTGCGGTTATGCTCTTTGTGCTTCAGCCTGGATGGATCGCCCAAGGGCCACGCGCCGCGTGGATTGCGGGCGAGAACGCACTTCGTTCGCACAGACTGGTTCTTGGCGAAGGGCCATTCATGCAGGCCCACTTTGAGAAGAGCTCGCTGAGCAAGCGGACTCCGAGCGACGTGAGCGACGCGCACGTGTCGATGGCCCTCATTCCGGATGGCGGAGCGGAGTTATTCGTAAAGCTAGGCGTGACGAATGATGCTGAGGTCGTCGCTGAAAAAGTTCGTTCGATACTGGCAGACGAAAACGGCTTCGTCTTGCGCGTGGCAACGCGTGATGTGCTCTCGGGCGCGAAGGTCACCGCGGAAGGCGATCACGTCACCATTTCGATTCCGGTGAGTGCTCTTCAGGCGACGTCGCTTCTGAAGTTGGCTGGGGCCTACGTCGGCGAAGACGCGGAGCCCTGAGCTCGCTTGAGCAAGAGGTTCAGTTTGTTGACGACTTGGCGCACGCTTGGCGACCGCTTGTAGGCACAAAGTGCGCTGTCACTATCCGCGGCCAAGACTTCTTCGCTCACCCGCAAGTGTTCGCCCACGACGAAGAGAAACGGTTCGAGAAGCCCGGACTGAGCGAATTCAACGCGCTTCCACACTGCGGCACGGCTCCAATGACCGAGTACCTCGACGTGAACGGCGAACCCACTCTCGTGTGCACACGTGAAGTCGGGTGCGACCACGCCGAGGTTCGGAAAATGAAACATGCGTGTGCTCAATTGCGTCGTCCATCCAGAATCGGACTCTTGCAGCTGTTCGAACAAGCGTGTTGCGTCTTCCCCTAAGGCGGGTGGGAATTTCGTGCCGCTCGCGGGCTCGTCGTGATCGATGGTGAAGGAGAGCGTCTCGCGGGTCGGCCCCCAACGGACTTCCGCATCGAGGTGAAATGGGCCGAGCGCGCGAAGCGTGGGCAACAACTGCGCAAGCTTGAGGCCGTACCGCGTGCCCGCTTGAAACATGCTCAGCGGACCGTCGATCTGCCATTCGTAACTGCGACCGTCTCTTTTATCGACACGAAAGAGAAGCTGCAGAAAGCGAAGCCTCTTGTACAGCTCACGTACGCCGGCGGGCGCGAGTCTGTCGAATCGAACCCGAATTTGGACGGCGCGGAGAAGAACGGCTTGTGCCTGGCCGTCGATGAAACGGGTGATAAGCGTCTCAACGGAAAGGTCAGGAACATTGACGATCGTTTGGGCGCCACGAAGGTCGCCGAAGAGCGCGGCTTCCAGGTGGGCCCGCTCTACACTGAGCTCCAATGCGGCACCGTCGAGCACCGCTTCGCGATCGAACGCCTCGCTTCGCCATGCGCGGGTTGATGCGGAAAAGACGACCTCGCGCACGCGTTCCGGGTCGATGTCGACGACGGTTTCGAACGTCGTCTCGTCAAGAAGAAGCTTGATCAGACCGTCACGAAGCTTGACCTCCCTCGGGCCTGCATCGACCGCGCGATAAGAGCGCTCGAGGGCCTCTCGCGACTGTCCTCGATGTGCCCGAAACACGTCCGTCAGCGCATGGCCCATTTCAACAAGGCGATCGCGCTTCTTTTTGTCGACAACGAGGAGTTCGAGGCGATCGCCTCGTCTTCGGGCTAGCGCGAGGTCAGCGGTAAGCATCGTGGTCACGCCTCCGCTCGCTCACGTAGCCTTCGGCAGTGGCTTCGGTCACCAGTTCGTAGAGGAGGGCCTGCTTGCCCTCGCCTTGCCGAAGAATGCGCCCGAGACGTTGGACATGCTCGCGGACAGAGCCGCTGCCTGAGACGATGATGGCGACGCTCGCTTCGGGGACGTCCACACCTTCATTGAGAACTTTGGAAGTTACAATGGCGCCGTAGGTGCGAGCGGTGAACCCTTTCAAAATGTGACTGCGTTCACGAACTTTCGTTTGGTGCGTAATGACCGGCAAAAGAAAGTCGCTCGCGATGCGATATGCCGATGCGTTGTCTTGCGTGAAGATGATGATCTGGTCGTGTCTGTGCTCCTTCAAGAGCACGCTCAAGTACTGCATTTTTGCAGGGGCCGTGAATGCGAGCTCGCGCTGCCTCCGATAGGCGCGCATCGCTTCCTGCCCTTCGGCCGACCCTGCGCTGAGTCGAATGAACGTCCCCCATCCGGCTGGATCACCCATGCGGATGTGGTGCTTCTGAATGAATCCACGATAGATGCCACGGGCTTCGTCGTACGCTGCGCGCTCCTCCGGCGAGAACGAGATCGCGATCGTCTCCGTGTCGTAGCTCGCAAGATACTCGCCGGCGAGCTCGCCGATTTCTTTGCGGTAGACGGTCGGCCCAATGAGCCCGACGAGGTTTGCATCGCGGCCGTCAGTTCGTTCGAGCGTTGCGCTGAGACCCATTCGAAAGGGCGCTAAGCACGCGAGCGCAGCGTGCGCGTATGCGCCGCTGGGGAGATGGTGGCACTCGTCAAAAATGACGAAGCCGAAGCGTGATCCGAGATGGTCCATGTGAAGATGGGCCGAGTCGTAAGTGGTAACGGTGAGCGTTTCGACGCGGTGCTCGCCGCCACCGACAAGCCCAACAGGTTGACCAAAAGTTGAACCGAGCAGATCGTACCACTGCCTGACGAGATCGAGCGTCGGCGCGACGACGAGGGTGGCGCGTTGCTTTTCGGAAATCGCCATGACGGCGAGGTGACTCTTGCCTGCGCCCGTCGGAAGGACGACGACGCCGCGCCCTTGGGCAGCTCGCCAAGCGTCGAGTGCCTCTGTTTGGTAGGGCCGTGGGTCGCGAGAGGCTCTCACCGTGAGTGCGAGCGTTTCGTAGTGTCGCGCTTCGTCAACAAACGGGACCTTTTGTCGCGTGAGCGCGCGCACAATGGCCGCGTAAGCTACGGCGGGTGCCCGCAAGCAGCCCGAACGATCGTCTCGCGCAGCACCTGGAAGCGCGATCGCGCTTGCAACGTCGCCGTGGATCTCGATCGAGCCTGAAACGAAACGCAGAGTGAGCACGTAGGCCGGAGAGCTTATACCTCGAGCGAGCGGAACGATGCGGGTTTGCGGTTGCGCTTTCTCGCCCACGGAGTCAGCGCCAAGAACGCGACCAAATACCACGCGGACCGGGACGCGAGACCTGGAGTCTCACGTCCAATCGAGCAGCCGCCACCCTCCGGTGGGGCAGGTGCGTCTGTCGATGACGCCGCCTCTGCAGGCCGGGGTTTACCTCCGCCTTCAGGCCTTGTCGGCTGTGGCGCTAGGGGAGTTGGCTTCGTAACCAAGTGTGAGTCCGCGACGAACGCTCTGAGTTGGTCCGCGGTGCCGTTGAATACGTCGCGATCGATGCTCGCTTGAATGCCGGCGACGCTGCCTTTGGCGGTCACACCCCATTGATGGAAAGTCCACTTCTTCCAGGGATCAGGCAAAAGTGGGCAGTATTTGTCATTCGTGTAGTGCGCGATCCACAGTGGGACTCCCGGCATGTCGAACGAGTTGAGTTGGTCACGCCAAAAGTACGGGCCGGTGTACACGATGGGCATGCGGCCGGTGTGTTCCTTAATGTAACTGACCCAGGATCCAATGATCTGTTGCGTTTCGAGCAAAGATGTCGCGTCGGACAGTGAGGCGTTCTCAACATCGAGGACCGGAGGCAGGTCGTCGTCGTTAAGAGGGCCCGTCAACTTGAGCATGATCTCGGCTTGTTCGGCGCCGCTTCGAGTGTTGCGGAAGAACTGATATGGCCCGCGAATGAGCCCTGCGTTTTTCATGTTCGCCCAGTTCGTCGCGAACTCAGGATCGACGTAGCTACCGTCGTTCGTGCGCGCGAAGGCAAAGGTGACTCCACTGGCCTTGACCGCTGCCCAGTCGATCGCGCCTTGGTACTTCGAAACGTCAATCCCTTGGACAACGTCGCCGTCCTCGCAAGTGCGGATGAGCGCCTCGTCGGTCTCGCCGACGTTTTCCAATGGGCCACCTGAACAGCCGACGGCTCCAAGAAGATAAGCCCAGCCGTAGAGTGGTCCGAGTGCGCGCGTAGTCCATCCCATGTTTCGACCCCGAAAGGCGTCATGTTCGGTACGGCAGGTCTCGGCCCGTCTCAGACGCAGCCTTGAGGACGAAAGTTGCCGGTAACCGCTTCGATCACACCTATGCGCTTTGTGTCTTGGCCGGAGCCTCATTCTCACGTTATGCAAGCGAACAATGAGTGAAGGGCCGCTTGTCTCGATCATCATGGGCAGCGAGTCGGACCTCGAGACGATGGGTGCTGCACGCGATCTCCTCGACGACTGGGGCGTGCCCTTTGAGATCGGCGTAGTAAGTGCGCATCGCTCGCCTGAGCGCATGTTCGCCTTTGCGAGGGCTGCTGAGAGTCGCGGCATTGAGGTGATCATCGCGGGCGCTGGGGGTGCTGCGCATCTTCCGGGGATGGTATCGGCCCTGACAGCGCTGCCTGTGCTCGGCGTACCGGTCCCTTCGAAGCATCTTTCAGGACTCGACAGTTTGCTTTCGATCGTTTCGATGCCCGGGGGCGTGCCGACGGCGACGTTTGCCATCGGTGTTTCCGGAGCAAAAAACGCAGCAATCTTTGCAGTCAAGATTCTTGCCGTTCGTGACCCACAGTTTCGTGAGCGCGTTCGCGCATACGCTGAGGAGCAGCTCGAGAACGCGAATGCGCAGGACGCACGCGTCCGAGCGCTGGGTCGCACTCCGTGACACGGCGCGTGGGCATTTTGGGTGCCGGTCAACTCGGCGCGATGCTCGCGACCGCGCTCGTCAAGCAGGGCGCGAGCGTCGTTCTCTACGATCGCGACGCATCCGCACCGGCGTCGAAGCGGTTTCGGGTGCTGACGGGATCTTGGTCCGATCCACAAGCGCTCGCGGCGTTCGCTTCCGAATGTGATGTC
>JAHFDY010000153.1 GCA_023248735.1 Myxococcales bacterium | reverse complement strand
CAACGACGGCGAGTGGAATGAGCTGCGTGACATTCTCGATGAGGCGATCGTGCGCCAAGGCGCGGGCGACTTCGGCGAAGTGCAACTGAGCATTTCAGATAACTTCAACGGAAAGGTCGATCCGAATGGCGCGTTTCTCAAATTCGTTGATCCTGATTTGATAAATTCCCTTGTCTACTATCGCGTGACGGTAACGCCATCCGGAAAAGTGTATCCGCTGAATCTTCTGGGCCAGCCCTCGCGCGAAGACCCCCAGTACTTGCTCGGAACGCTCACGAGCGAAGCGCGCTTGCGCGACATTCTTCGAAACCGCCCGGCACTGAACTACGACAGTGAGCTGCTGCTCGCCCACGACATCAGTTTGCTTGTGGCGCTCTCGAAGCTGAAAGCCGATCTCGAGTTTGGCATCGACCTCGACGAGAATCCTTTTTTTCCCTCGCCCTGAGCCGCCGGGCCCGATGAACGTTCCGTTTCTCGACGTTGGCGCGACGTACCAAGAGCTCAAGGACGAACTCGACGCTGCGTATCGTCGCGTCATGGACTCTGGATGGTTCGTCATGGGCGCCGAACTCGAAGCATTCGAGGGCGAGTGCGCCGCGCACACCGGAGTCTCGCATTGCGTAGGCGTCTCGAACGGGCTTGACGCCATTCACCTTTCGCTTCGCGCGCTCGGCGTTGGGCCCGGCGATGAAGTGATCGTTCCGTCGCACACCTATATCGCAACGTGGCTCGGGGTCTCGATGTGCGGCGCGACGCCAGTGCCCGTTGAAGTGGACCGCACAAGTTACAATCTCGACCCGGCACTTATCGAACGCGCCGTGACAAGACGCACGAAGGCGATCTTGCCCGTGCACCTCTACGGGCAACCAGCGCGCATGGACGCCGTCAAACGCATCGCCAACCGATACGGTCTGTTGATCGTTGAAGACGTCGCGCAAGCGCAAGGCGCTCGTCTCTTCGAGCAACGTGTCGGCAGTTTTGGGCACGCGTCCGCGTTCAGCTTCTACCCCGGCAAGAACCTTGGCGCGTTCGGTGACGGCGGCGCCATCACGACAAGCGACGCGGAGCTAGCAGAGAGGATTCGTTCACTTCGCAACTACGGGTCGAAGGTCAAATACTACCACGAGGTACACGGCTACAACGCCCGCCTCGATGAACTGCAGGCGTCGTTTCTTCGGGTGAAGCTCAAATTTCTCGACGAATGGAACGACCGTAGGCGGAGGCACGCCGCCGCCTACTTAGAGGCCTTCTCTGGCATTCCGGAACTCACGTTGCCAGGATCACCTTCCGACTCCGAGCATGTCTGGCATCTCTTCGTCGTGCGACATCCTAAGCGTGACGCCCTACGCGAAAAGCTCGCCGAGGCGGGCGTGCAGACCGTACTCCACTACCCCGTACCACCGCACCTCGCCCAAGCCTCACGCGAGTATGGATTTTCCCACGGATCGTTTCCGATCGCCGAGGCGATTAGTGACACGGTGCTCAGCCTTCCGATGGGGCCGCATCTTACGGACGCCCAAAGGTCGCGGGTAGTCGATACCGTGCGCGCATTCGTCAAGAAATGAGATTGTACGGACTCTTGACGACATGCCGCGCCGGATTTCCTGCGTAGACTTGGCCACTCGGTACGTCGCCAAGAACAACCGCGCCCATGCCGACAACGGCGCTTGCACCTATCGTGACGTGCGGCGCAATCATCGCGCCACCGCCAATGAGGACGTTGTCATCGACGCGCGCGTGACCATTGATGTGCACACCCGACGCGATACCGATGCAGCTGCCTAAACTTGCATCGTGATTCACCGCCACATGAGGTGACACCAGAACGTGGTCGCCAACGGTTGTGTTCGCGGCAACGTAAGCGCACGCCATGATGCAGCACCCGCGACCGATGCGAGCCGCCCTCGAAACGACGGCTGTCGGATCGACAATCGTCACGAAGCGTTCGATAGGCACGCCCGTCCGTTTGATAACCTCCGGCACCTTGCGGAAGCTCGCGATGCTGAAAATCGCGTTGACGAACATGCAATCCGAATATTGGGCCGCTTGGTCGATCGCGCCGAGCACAGGCACGCCAAGGGTCGCGGAACCTCGGTTTTCGGGAAGGTCGTCCAGGATGCCAACGAGCCGGTAGCGCTCACCTCGGAGATCGTTAGTACGAAGCACAGCCTCGATGACGGAAGTTGCACTGCCGCGCGCACCAAGAATGATGAGGTTGGTAGGCATTGTTTCCGTCCGACTCACACGTCGAATTCGCTCTTCTCGACGATTTCCGTCACGCGCCAGAGAAACGAGTTCGCCGCGACGCCGTCGACGATCCTATGATCGTAACTGAGCGCGACGTACATCACCGGGTGGATGGCCATATGATCTTCGCCGCCCTCCCCGTCGACCACAACGACACGTTTGTTGATCTCGCCCATACGCAAAATGCCAACGTTTGGCTGGCTGATGATCGCGCCGCCGAATAGATTGCCCTTGAGACCCGGGTTCGTAACCGAGAATGTCGCACCGCTGAGATCGTCGATCGTGATCTTGCCTGAGCGCGCGCGCTTCGCAACATCGTCAATTGCCCTGACGATTCCGCGAACACCAAGTTCGTCTGCACGCCGGACCACGGGGACGACCAAGCCGTCAGGTGAGTCGACCGCGACGCCAATGTTAATGTCGCGCAACTGTACGTATGCGTCGTCGAGAACGCGGGCGTTCAGATCCGGTGTTTCGCGCAGTGCGCGAGCGGTAGCGCTCACAACAAAGGCGAGCATCGTGAGCGAGAGGCCCTCTTTCTTGTATCGGTCTTTGTTTTGCTCGCGGAGCTTGGCCGCCTTGTGAAGGTCGACCTCAGCCACCGTGACGACATGGGGCGAAACGACCTTGGAGTAACCCATATGGTCTGCGGTGATGCGACGCCTGCGCGTGAACGGGATGACCTTGTCTCCATCCACTGGGCGATATGCGGGCACCTTAAAGGCCCCGTACCCTTTGCCGGGGATCGGCGGGACGAAACCACCCCCCTGATTAATCAACTCGGCAACCTGACCAGAGCGAGGTGCGACTGCAGCTACCGGTGCCGACGCGCGGAGCACATCGTCTTTGGTAATGCGTCCGTTGTCGCCCGTGCCTTGTATGCGATCGAGGTCGACATCGTTCTCAAGCGCGGCTTTGCGAACCGTCGGCTGCGCAAGTGCGACGCCAGTTGCACTCTTCGAACTTCCCGGCTTCGAGGCCGGTGCGGGTGGCGCTACCGACGCTTTCTTGGGGGCCGGCGCCGACGCAGCTTCGAACGCACCCTCCTCGATTTTGCATAGCGCCGTTTTCACGGGAACGACTTGCCCCTGATTGACAAGCAACTTGACTATACGGCCGGCCACGGGCGAAGGCACTTCCGCGTCGGCTTTGTCGGTAGCAATTTCGACGAGTGGCTGGTCCTTCTTGACCACGTCGCCTTCTCGCACGAGCCACTTTGATAGGGTGCCCTCGGTTACACTCTCGCCAAGCTGTGGCAATGTCACATCGATCATGGGTGCTCTTCTCCAGCAATGGGGGGCCCGCCCGCTTCCGGTATACCCCTGAGACGCTCGCGAGGGCAATCTCCCGCGTCAACTCCGCACAAGGTTGCCTATGAAGTACCCGTCGGTTCCATGAGTGTGGGGGGTCAACGTTACCGACGACAACCCCGCCCCGACGGAGGGAGCGCAAAAAGGCGCAAGCGCGAACGAGCGCTCGGACGCAAGAAATCGCGCGACCACTTCCGCCCCCTCTTCGGGTAAGACGCTGCACACCGAGTACACAAGGCGGCCGCCCGGGCGCACGCACCTTGCGGCATTCGTCAAGATGCTGAACTGCATGGCGACGAGCGCCGGGATCGAATCCTCGGTGCGTCGTGATGCGATTTCCGGACGGCGGCGCAACGTACCCGTACCCGTACATGGAGCATCGACGAGCACCGCGTCGAATGGGTTGCGATCGAGCGACGCTGTACCGACCGACCAGTCCACGGGACAGACCTCCGCGACAGACCAACCCGCTTGCGCCGACTCTCGCTTGAGCTGATCGAGCTTCGACTCATGGAGGTCTGCAGCCACGACGTACCCTTCGGGCCCGACGGCGTTCGATAAGATCGCGGTCTTGTGCCCCCGACCTGCGCACGCATCGAGGACGCGCTCGCCGCGCTTCGCATCGACGAGCAGCGCCACAAGTTGCGACCCCTCCTCTTGGACCCAAGCGCGTCCCTCGCGCACGGCGGTCCACTTTTGCGGAGCACCGCCATGACGTACGAGTATGCCTACGGGCGAATGGGGTGACGCCTCGACTTCCGCGGCAGGTAATTCCGCGATCAACTCCGCGACGAGCCCGTCGCGATCGCTCGCTCTCGGAACACAGAGGCCAGCTTTCGGTGGTTCGTGAATGTGGCCGACGAGCGCCGCCGCGCCGACCTCTCCAAGCTGCGCAACAAGCCGAGTGCGAAGCCACATCGGCGTCGCCTCAAGAAGCACGGATTCAGGCACAAACGATTCCCGCGCGGACGCTACCTTGCGGAGCACCGCGTTCACGAAGCCCGCAAGCCGCGGCCCGTGTTTCTCGCGGACGGCATTGACCGCTTCGTTTACCACCGCGAACGAGGGGGTCTTGCTCAGAAACATGAGCTGATACGCACCGACGCGCAGGTGCGCACGGGTGAGCGGCTCCATCTTGGAGATGCCCTTCGGCGCGAAGCGGAGCAGCTGCTCGTCAATCAACTTTATCGTTCGGAGCGTGCCGTACACAAGTTCAGTCGCAAGGCGGCGATCTCGAACGTCAAGTTGCTTTGCGGACCGCAGTTCTGCGTCGAGGACAGCCGAGGCAAATGCGCTGTCCACTTCAACGCGTACCAGCACTCGTGCTGCGATTGAGCGCGCCGACAGGTAACTACTCACGATACAATTTCCTTCAGCTGCTGCGCTATCACGTCCCACCGCTTCTCGAGATCGTTCTTGAACGCGACGGCCATGATCAGAATGAGAAAGACCATTCCGAGCAAGCTCAGGACCTCACGGACGCGCTGCGAGACCGGTCTCTGCATCACGCCCTCTATCGTAAAGAACAGAAGGTGCCCTCCGTCGAGGACGGGAATGGGAAGCAAGTTGATCAGACCGAGATTGATCGAAATGAGCGCCATCGCCCACATGAAGTCTGACGTCCCGCGCGCGGCTGCGCGCCCGGCGATATCAAAGATCGTGATGGGGCCGCTCATGTCGCGCAGACTCATGCGGCCCTGAAAAATTCTCGCAACACCAGTAGTTACAAATCCAATGACTTCCCAGGTCTGTAAAAGCGCGTGACTTACAGCATACGTCAGCCGGTGCTCGTTCGGCACGGTCCGCGCCTGAGCGTCCGGCAGAAAGTGCTGGGTGCGAAACACGTATCGTTCGAACGGTTGGCCAACCTCATCGTTCCATCGTTCCTTGCGCACTTGAAATGCGCCGGCCATGGGCTGACCGTTGCGCGTCCACGCAAGCTCAAGACGCGAAGCCGCGTTGGCCTTGATCTGAGCTTCGAACGATTGCCACAAGCGCTGCGGTTTGCCGTTGAGCGTCACGATGCGATCACCCACGCGTAGGCCCGCACGCCACTCGCTCGACCCCTCTGGCACAAAGGCTGTGTACATGTCCGATGACTCGAGCCCGGTCCGCGTGAGCATGTCCAAGATCGCGTCGTCGATGTCGTCAATTTTTTTGACTTCTTCGTCCCGACCCGTCGATTCGTGAGCAAGCGGGGTAAGCGTCGCTATGCCAGGCGAGTAGAGGGCCAACTCTCCCATGCCTCCGAGCGCTCCGTTGACGGGCTGGGGCCGCAAGTAACTCACGATGACGCTGCCGCCATGGTTGGCGAAGAGCAGCGTGACGAGCTCAGCGAAGCGTTCGACCTTGCGCCCGTTGATGGCCACGATCACGTCAAAGGTCCGCAGCCCCGAAGCCGCCGCAGGCGAATCGGGACGCGCAACACCGACAACGGCGGCCGGAAAAGTCGGCATCACCCCGAGCCTGCCCACGTGCTTGATGCGTTGCAAGTCATCGACCTCGCGATCATCGTCAGCGACGACCACGACATCAACTTGCCGCCCGGAACGATCGATCGCGAGACGCAACTCTTTGCCGGGTTTCCCCCCGACGATACGCGTCAATTCCGGAAAGTTGCTTACCTTTTGACCGTCAATCGAGAGAACGCGATCGCCAATCTTGAGCATGCCGTCAGCTGGCCGCCCAGGAAAAATCTGACCGATGGTGGCCGGCGCAAACTCGCGATCACCCCAGTAGACGGCCGTAAACAGGAAGATAGGAAAAGCGACGTTCATGAGCGGACCGGCGAGCACGATGATCATGCGTTGCCAAAGCGCCTTCGACTCAAAGCTCCTCTTCCTGTCTTCGAGGGGGAGCGCCTGAGCAACCTTCGATTCTTCAAGCATCTTGACGAATCCGCCAAAAGGAAAAATGCAAAGGCAATATTCTGTTTCTCGTCCGCGAATGCGCAGGAGCTTGGGCCCGAAGCCGATCGAGAACTCGAGCACTTTCACGCCGAAAAGGCGCGCGAAAGCGAAATGCCCTGCCTCGTGAATGAAGATGAGGACACTGACGAGAAGAATAAATGAGAGCAGTTCCACAGATTTACGATTCTCACGCGGCGATCAGTCGCTCAAAGACCCGCCGTCCGTCATCGCCGCCGAGTGATCGTTCGCTCATTCGTTCTGGATGGGGCATGAGACCGAAGACGTTCCGACGCGGCCCGCCGTAGAGCCCTGCGATGTGATGGAGCGAGCCGTTCGGATTGAAAACTTCCGAAACTTCGCCCTTTGCGGACGAATAGCGCATCCCGATGAGGCCGTCGCCTTCGAGTCGCGCAAGTACTTGTGGGGGCGCGTAGTAGCGGCCCTCGGCATGCGCGATGGGCAGGCGCAACACACTCGAGGCGCCTGGCGTGAAAGCACCGTCGGTTTCGACCCGCACGTGAATGTTGCGGCACTCGAAACGAAGGTGCGCGTTGCGCGTCAGCGCCCCCGGAAGCAAGCCGACCTCGGTGAGAATTTGGAAGCCATTGCAGACACCGAGCACGTATCCGCCGCGCGAAGCGTGCGCCTTGACCGCATTCAGTATGGGGCTCGAGCGTGCAAGTGCTCCGCAGCGCAAATAGTCGCCATAGGCAAACCCCCCGGGGATGACGACCAGATCGAGCCCCGCTTCAAGGCTCCCTTCGGTGTGCCACACGGTGGTCGTCTGAAACCCACACACGTCCGCGAGCGTGTGGACCATCTCGTGATCGGCATTCGAACCGGGGAAGATCACAACCGCAGCGCGCATAATAGCGTGGGTACCACGCATTGGTGCTCGGGTGTCTGACACTTTGACGTAGTCGCCGAACGGCATCAACGATACATCCGCGAGCCATGGTGCAGCCGCTGCCCAACGATCCGCCGGTCACCGAAACGCTCCTGCGCAGTCACAAGGTGAGCCCGTCCGAATACACGCGCATATTGAGCGCACTGGGACGCGAACCGACCTTCACCGAACTCGGCGTCTTCAGTGTCATGTGGAGCGAACACTGCAGCTACAAGTCGTCGCGTTTTCATCTGCGAAGGTTGCCCACGAAGGGCCCACGCGTCATTCAGGGCCCTGGCGAAAACGCAGGCGTCGTCGATATCGGTGATGGTCTGGCCGCCGTCTTCAAGATGGAGTCCCACAACCACCCGAGCTTCATCGAGCCGCACCAGGGAGCGGCAACCGGCGTGGGTGGCATTTTGCGCGACGTGTTCACCATGGGCGCGCGTCCATTTGCGAGTCTGAACTCACTGCGCTTCGGTCGTCCCGATCATCCGCGGACACCTGAGCTCCTTCGCGGCGTCGTTGAAGGCATCGGCGGCTATGGCAACTGCATCGGCGTTCCGACCGTTGGCGGCGAAGTGCAATTCGACGCACGCTACGACGGCAACATCTTGGTCAACGCGTTCACGTGCGGCATCGCGCGTACTGATCGCATCTTCTACGGCCGTGCCACTGGCATCGGCTATTCAATTCTCTACATCGGAGCCAAAACTGGCCGCGATGGTATCCACGGCGCCACGATGGCGTCCGACGAATTTTCGAACGAAGGCCCAAGCCAAAGGCCCACGATGCAGGTCGGTGATCCCTTCATGGGCAAGCTGCTGCTCGAGGGCTGCCTTGAGTTGTTCTCGCACGACATCCTCGAAGGCATCCAAGACATGGGCGCGGCTGGCCTCACCTCGTCGAGCGTCGAGATGGCCGGGAGGGCGAAGAACGGCATCGAGATCGATCTCGACAAGGTGCCGCGTCGCGCTCGCAATATGCAACCTTACGAATTACTTTTGAGTGAGTCGCAAGAGCGCATGCTCCTCGTCGCGAAACCCGGGCAGGAGCAGCGGGTAATCGACATCTGCAAGAAATGGGAGCTCGATGCGGCCATCATCGGCGCCGTGACGAACACGGGAAGGTGGGTTGTCCTCGCCACACCTGATTTCGATCCGCTCGACCCACGCGGCAAGTCGCCCGCTTCCGTCGTAGTCGCGGACATTCCAATCGACTCCCTTACCGACGATGCGCCTGTGTACGAACGACCCTGCGGTGAACGCGCTGCGAAGTCACCGCTTCCACCTATCGCGCCGCCGGTCGATCTTTGCCAGACGATCCTCGACCACGTGGCCAGCCCAAACCTTGGCTCACGCCAGTGGATTTGGCGTCAATTCGACAGCATCGTGAGGGGCGGAACTTGGCAAGGTCCAGGCTCTGACGCCGCCGTCGTACACGTTCGCGCCGAAGGAAAAGACAATCAACTTTACGATAAGTGGCTCGCCTTCGCCGTTGATTGCAACGGCCGCTATTGCGAACTCGATCCGCGTGAAGGTGCCAAAATGGCAGTCGCGGAAGTCTGCCGAAACCTCGTGTGCAGCGGAGCCGAGCCGATAGGAATCACCGATTGCCTCAACTTCGGAAATCCCGAAAAGCCCGACGTCATGACTTCACTGCGCGACGCCATCGACGGGCTGGCGGAAGCATGCCTCGCGCTCGGCGTTCCTATCGTCAGCGGCAACGTCAGCCTCTACAACGAGACCGATGGTCAGCCGATTTTGCCTACCCCTTCGGTCGCCGCCGTAGGACAAATCGACAAGCCCGCTAACATCACGCGCGCCTTCTTCAAGCCTGCCGCCAGCGACACGATTCTCCTCCTCGGTGAGCACACGACCGCAATCCATTTCCCGGGTAGCGAGTACGCGTGCGCACGCGTTGGGCTCATGGGCAAGTTGGCGCCGATTGACCTCGCGTTCGAGCGACGCCTTCAGCGTTTGTTATTTGCGCTGATTGGCTCGCAACTCGTCGAGAGTGCACATGACGTGTCCGACGGAGGACTCGTCAACGCTCTTGTCGAATCTTGCGTCGCTCACCCCGAGTTCGAGACGGGCGCATTCGTGTCTCTTCCCTTCGCGGGCGAGGCTCTCCATGCCGCCCTTTTCGGCGAAGGTCCGTCCCGCATTCTCATCTCCGTTCGCGACGAGAACGTCGCCAGGCTATCGGACTTGGCGGGCGAGGCGTCGGTTCCCGTGCAAGTCATCGGAAAGGTCTCTGGGGACGTGCTCAGCATCGCGAGCGACGGCGCCACTTGGTCAATTTCCTTACCGGAATTACGGCGCGCCCGAGACGGGTGCTTGACGGCCATCGTCGGCGAATAACGCGTCGTCACGAAACGCGTGTACACTCGGGCCAGGCGATGGCGCAGATCGGCTACAACAACAACGTTCGGTACCGCGATCGCGCCTTCCATATTCAAACCGAAGACAGCGGCCCGCGAACCGGCAACGTCATCACCCATCTCTTTGTCGATGGCGGGCGCATCCTTCATACGATGAGAGTGAGCTACGCCGAACGCACGGGTGAGCTTGGCGTCGAAACGATCGTCAAGGCGATGATGAAGGCGCAACACAAAGCCATGCTCATCGCGCTCCGCGAAGGGAAATTCGACGCCGAGTTAGGCGTCACCGCAAAGGGGCCCGCTCGACCTTCGCAGATGCCACCCGCGTCGCTTGAGCCGATCGAAGCAGACCTTGCTGAGTTGCGTGCGCGCACCGATCCACCACCGGCGACGCAGCCCACCGCGCAGCGCGAATCCGTCACACTTGAGTCAAGGGCCCCGACGACATCCGTCGTGCAAATCGAGGCTCCGGTTGACTCGTTTTTCGGATCAGGGCCTGCAACACTGCGATCTGATCCACCTGACGTTGGCTTCGCTCCCGCTCGAACGCGGAATACAATCGTGGTCCATCCACCATCGAACCCCGAACCCGACCTGGACCCAAACCTCGATCTCGCACCCGCCACTCAATTCGACACGCTGCGGCCCGTTCCACCTTCGGTTTCGTTCTCGATTCCAGCTGCCGTGCCGCCACTCCCGCGCTTCGCACCAACGGACACGAGTTACCGAACGCTCAACCCCGAAGCGTTGAGCGAGCGGTTCTCAAAACGCGTGAATGCAGCCGACGTTGCGCGCAAGCCACCCGAGGAAACACGCGAAGAGAAAACGACGCGCGCCGCGATCTTTTCGAAGCCGCCTGCGCAATATTCGCTCGAGCCCGCTGAAGCGCTCGACGATGTGATCCTGGCGTTTCTCTCGACGTAGTCGCTCAGTTCCCGAGGCGCGCGGCATACAGACGGTCGAAGTCCGCGGTGCTCGAGCCCTTGCACGCAGTCGTATAGGCCTCATCCTCAGCGTGTTTCAACTCGGGAGCGTTCGGAACTGAGTCGTGCTCGTAACAGGCTTGCGCGTAGGAAACGCCATTCGTCTCGTTCGCGGCGATGTACTTGAAGCCGACGCTGCGACCTTTGCTGTCGCGAACGTAGTCAACGAAAATGACGGAGTGTCCCGCTCCCTTATCGTTGCGATTGATTTGGACGAAATCTCCCGGTTGGGCCTCACTCAGCGAGCCGAGTCGCTTGCCGAGCTTGAAGGCAGGAAGAGATATGACCGATTGTTCAAGGATCGCAGAGTGCTTCTTACCATCGACATCGACGGATGCCGATGATGCGCCAAACCACATGACGCGCCACTGCTCGACTTGCTTCTTAGTCAATTTACTTAACAACCCAAGCTTGTCGGCGGCCCTTAGCGCAACCTGAAACGTGTAGCTGCTGCAATACGTGCCGTATCCCGAGAGGGAATCAGGAGCGTAAAGTTTGCCCTTACCCTCGACGGTCGTCGCCTCCAACGGCCCGAGATAGCCATTGTTTCCGTGAGAGAATATCGACAGCCCCTTGCAACCCTTGGCCTTGCCAGAGAGGAGCCAGCAATAGGGTCTCCCATGCATCGTCTGCGCGATGTCGAGCACCAACTTACCGTTCGCGCTTGCTGAGACTGCCGCGGTCTCAACGGGCGCGACTACAGGTGCCGTGGTTTCCGGCGTCGCGGCGACAGCTGGCGTTGCGGGCGACGTACTTGCGGTCGTCGGTGGCACGGCCGGCGTCGCGGGAGATGTACTCGCAGCGGTCGTCGGTGGCGTGGCCGGCGTCGCGGGCAACTTAACCGCAGCGGTCGTCGATTTTGGATCAGTCGAAGTTACGATATGGGGAACCGCGAGCACCTTCGAAGGGGGCGCCTTCGCCGACGCTACCGAAAAGCTCGTCTTGCCGTTTGCCGGCGCGTCGACGAGCACGACGATGATGCGATTGTCATCGACGTTTGGATCTTCTTCGTCATCGAAT
>JAHFDY010000152.1 GCA_023248735.1 Myxococcales bacterium | reverse complement strand
GCTCGATCCGGAAGATGTTGGGCGAAAAAAAACGAAAAACGCCGAGGTTTTGGCCTCGGCGCATGTTTGAGAGAAGAGGCGCCATCGCGCGCTGCACGAACGGCGATAGCCTCAAAATTCCGACGTCGGAACGGCGATCACGAGTCGTTACATTTGTGTGCGACCGCTTCTGCGGGCTGGCTTCGAAGATGCGTCGCTTACTGCCTGAGCGTCGCTGGCACTTCGACACCCACCTCTTTTGCCCATCGTTCGATCAACGCGCGCTCGGATCCAAACGGTGCGGCGTTGTATTTTCGGCGCATCTGAACGACGCGTCGTGTGCGCAGGTTCACTTCGAAGGTGACCGCGCGATGAAGACCGTTCTGCGTTCGCACACGCAGCGACCAAATCGACGAGCGAAGGTGCACGCAATCGTTCATGTAACTCACGACGCAGTGACGCATTCGTCGTCCCTCTTCGGCGAGTTCTCGACCCGAGCATAGCTCTGAGATCGTCCACACACGTGCCGCCTCTTTCTCTACCCCTATGCGATTTGGGTGCGTCACGTACTCCACCCATCGAAAATTTGAGAGTCCAGATGGCCGCCACGTCGTCTTTGCATCGCTCGCCTTACCGAGTGCGGCATGCCATTCGCGGACCCGTCTCAGAAGCGCGGCAAAGCTGCGGCCCTTGATCTCAAAGTTGGGCTCGCAAGGGGGCACCAGCTCTAACACACCCTCCGCAGAAACACCTTCTGTCCATTCCAAACGCACCGCGTGAATATAGTCAATAATCGGAACAATCTGTTCGTGCGGAGTGTGGCTACGAACAAAAAAATCGATAACGGTTCGCCAAAATTCTGCGTGTTCAAGCGATCGTCCGAGGCGCGATTCCGCAATCGTCTCGAAGAGCGCACGATTGCCACCGAGCGAAAGTGCTTCTGCCCAACGCAAGGCGCCAGTCATGCTCAGATGGTCGGGCGCGAGCGAAAATCGATGGGCCATGTCGCGTGTCATCGACATCGGAATTCCGACTTGTCGCACGTTCTCGCCATTGCCAATGCGCTTGTACCAATCGTGTGCGGGCAGGCATTTTCCGATCTCCCCTTCGAGCCAAACCGACGTCATGAACGCCGGCATCGGATACCTGGCGAAGAGATGCTCGGCGAGCGATCGAATTTGTCGCCACTGTGACTTATCCGAACACCGCCAAGTCTCAACGCTTCGTATCCAGCCGTCGCCTTGCTTTGCAAATGCAACGAGCGCAGTTACGACGTCAAAGCCGCACACGGCTCGTCGTGAGAGCAGGTCAGAGTGGTTCCACACCGCTTCGAGCAAGCGCCGATAGAAATTTATCTGATCGGCACTGAGCCAAATGAATGCGTTGCGAATGAACTGATCGAGCGCAGCTTTGCCTCGATCGCCAGATGAGCGATTCATGAAAATTCCCCGAGCGGGCCAAAGCCGCGCGAATGGAGCTCTCAAGGCACGCGCAAGATCACGCACTGCCCAAAGAGCTCGACCCAGACGATCAAACCAGCGCGCCAAATACGCGCGGGATCAGCCTTCGGTGGATTGAGAGAAAAACTTCATGGCGGTGCGAGCCTACGATGTGAAGTGAGCAACCGCAAGGAGTTGTGGCCTCGCCGCAGGGCCGCAACTTGCCGCAACTTTAGGCACCCCCACATTTTCCCACCATCCGCGGAAGTTCGGGTGCGGAGCAATGTCTGATCGTCTGGATGCTCTTCCAGGACTCCCGCCCGCGCCAAAGCAAAGAGCAAGTCGGCCAGTGCGTCGCCGATTGGACTTTTGCACCAATAGAGGGCCTTTACGTCGTTCATCTTGAGATCGGCGCCAACGATTCCCAGCATCGCAGCGAGCTCGTGCTGGAGCCCATCAACGTCCGCGTACTCAATAAGCGACTCTCACCATGTCAGCCGGTCTTCCATGAAGGAGAACCGTAGCATCGCGCCCTACGGGGAGCCGCATTCAAGTGTCTGAATGATCTCTTCAAACGCGCGGTCGTCGGCCTGAGGCGAACCGTTGATTTGGGTCGTCGTGCCCTACGAAGAAGTCATTCGATGGGCGAAGCATCGCGAAGATCTCGTCATCGGAGATTTCGGCTGCGGTGAAGCGTCGCTCGCGCCCGCGCTAAGCGATCGTCATGTCGTCCACAGCTTCGATCACGTGGCGATCAACAAAGACGTCATCGCCGGCGACATGAGTCACACGCCGCTTGAAGATGCGTGTCTCGACGTTGCGGTGTTCTCGCTCTCACTCATGGGCAGCAACTTCACCGACTACATTCGTGAAGCCCATCGCACGTTGAAGCTCGATGGGTTGTTGCTCATTTGGGAGGCGCGCAGTCGGTTTGAGGATCCGCAGGTATTTACGCGCGAGCTTGAGCGACTCGGATTTCGTGCTCATGCGGAGGAGCGAGGGCCGTTCTTGTACATCGAAGCACGCAAGACAGAACGAACGCCCGATGAGTCAGTTTTTCTCCAGTTCTAGCAAGTCAGCAGTCGCCGCCTTGCCGCATGGCTGTGTGCGTCGTAAACTACCTGAACCATGTCCACAATTTCCCGAGAAAGCCGCTTAAGCACGCTGGTCGCGTCGCTGCGCCGAGATCGGGACGCAGCCGGCTTGATTAACCCCCGTCTGGTACGCAGCATTCAACAGAGCCTTGCGGTAGAGGGGTATGATTTTCCAGAGGACGCGGTCCGACGCGTTGGCGAGCAAGTGACGCGATAACGTGGCACGACAAACTCGACGTACCGTTCCACTCGATTCCAAAGTCGGATCACTTGAAACGTTCGCGGAGCAAGAGCCCGAGCTCATCGCCGCAGAGTGGCGCGGGCGAGCGTGGGTCTTCGAGCAAGCGAGTGCGGGTATTTATCCAAGTGACCACGGAATTTTCGACCTTCATCGGGCAATGTTCCAGCCCTTACTCAAGTGGGCGGGAGAGCCGCGGAACAAAGATGCCGGGCCAAGTGGCATCGTGAATGTTCCGTTCGCGCGGGTTCGTGAGGAGACGCGCAAATTCGGTGGCGACTTTGATGCTTGGCGTGAGGATCTCGGTCTGGATCCAACGCTTGGAGAAATTGCCAATCTAGTTGCAGATGCTCACCACCGCTTTCAATGGATCCATCCGTTCGAGGACACGAACGGATGAACAGGGCGGGTCTTGGATCACTGGGTCCTTTGGTCCACCTTTGCGCTCCGCGCCACCATCATGGAGGAATCGCCCATCATCGAGTACTTCGAGGGGCTGATAGACGAGGACGAATATTACGGCGGCCTACTTCAGGCGGATCTCGGTCGCCCCGAGCGCCTGCGCAACTACTATGCGAAACGCATTGAGCGAGCGCTCGCGCCCGTATTTACAATTCACTGGTGGAATGGGTCCAATCACTTCGAATGCAGAGCGATCCACGACACGATCACAGCCGCTCTAGACGACATGATCGTGCAGTCAGAGGCGGATCCTCAACATCGTTTCATGATCCGCGGTGAGGGTGGGCTACCGCTAATCTACGCGTTTGGGGGAAAGCTCATCGATGCGACCGGCCGTGAAGTTTCCCGTCCTCCGCGGTGAGAGCGGCATTAGCCGATGCGGCCGTACGGACGTGGCGATCAGGGCTATTTTCGAGTTCGCGACGACTCGTGACGGTCCTTCGGCGCAAAGCCGCCTCAGCTTCCCCAAAGCTCCGGCATCGCGCTACTTCGTGTATCGCACATACATCTGCACAAGCCCGCGCCACTGCTCATTCTCAGGCTCATCGGGCATCGGCCCAACAACGAACCCAACGAGCTTGTCGCCATCGCTCAACGCATAGATGTGGCCGGCATAAACGTGCACCGCAAGTGTCGTCTCTCTTCGCGCGATCGAAAACGTCTTCTGCTCAGGACCAAAACGCCTGCGCTGCTGCGCTCGTCGCTTGTCCTGGCTGCATAGGAAAATCAGATCGTTTGGCGAAGTAGAACGAGGAACGACGTGAGCAAGAATGTGAGTCGCATTCTCAAGCACGGTACCCGATCACTTCATGCGGAGCGAGGTCGCTGCGGCTCCGATGACGGTCCTCACTACGCGCGTCATGAAGTCGAAGTCGAGCGTGTCGACGGTGTCTGCGCCGCCGATGCAGTGATAGTTCTTGTTGCGAAATTCCGCCGTGTCAGTGATCTGAATCCCCGAATAGCCCGACGCCCAAAACGAGGCGTGATCAGACCGTCGAAGGTCTCGAAAGACCGAAGAACCCGTTTGCGGTGTCGTGAGCGACAGCGAGACGTTCTTTAGGCCGATTGAACTTGCGGACTGTTCAAGCGCAGTTGCTGCGGCCTTCGCGTTTTCGTCTGCGATGAACGCGATGAAATCTCCCCGGCTTCCATTGTTCGTGATTTGCGCGGACTGATCGGGAAAGACAATTGACAGTCCAGAAGGTAGACGTTGTGAGTTTTCGGCTGATGAGGCAAAGCCGATCATTTCAAACACGTACGCCACTTCGATCGGCTCACCGTTCGCTTTTGCGCGTTCGGCATACGCCTGTGACCCGATGAGCCCCGGCTCCTCTTCGTCCCAGCATCCGATCGCAATGGTTCGTTCGTACTGCCCTTTGGCGAGAATACGCGCGGCCTCGAGCGTCCCCGCAAGGCCCGACGCGTTGTCGTCTGCACCCGCGCAGTTCTCAACATGATCGTAGTGAGCCGAAACGAAAACGCGGGCCGGGCTAGAGCCAGCTCGGACGCCGACGATATTGATGCCCGTGGCGTAGTTGTGGCGTTCGACCGTGTATCCGAGCTCCGCGAGACGCGTCGCGCAGAGCTCCCGTACCTCGGCGTGGTGCTTGTCGCCAGGTGCTCGCGGCTTGGCGATGAGCGTGACGTCTTGTTCGAGCGCCGTCCGCGAGACGCAGGCCATCAACCCGGCTGACGTCGTTGCGCTGCACCCCGCTGCACCATCTGCGGCAGCTTCCGCGGCAGCAGGGCCGTCGGCGAGGGTGTCAGCTGCGGCGTCTTGAGCGATCGTGTTTGGGGTTTCAACGCGGCAAGATGTGAGAGCCGCTGCGAGTGCTGCCTGTGCGAGATAAGACTTCATGAAGTTGATACCCCATCATGCGGACGACGGCGATGGGGCACGCTGGACCCCTATAACGAGTGGCGACCGATGCCATAGCACGCTGCGCATTTGCTTGCTCCGCACCCTGCCATGTGTCGAGAAACATCGGCACTTTCGGGGGGAAGCGGATGCCAAACACGACGTTGAAAAAAACCACTACGAGCACCTCCGAGAAGGTCAAGAAAGGGTATCGGCTGATTGACAGCAGCATGTCATCAGAAGCAGTTGCGTCGCGCCGAAGAAAAAGAACATCTTCGCAAAAGACGTGTTTGCGCGCATCACCACGTACGTGGTCAGCGATGCGGCGGAGGTCCACGGAATTGCGGATGAACTTCACCGACTACATTCGTGAGGCTCATCGCACGTTGAAGCGCGATGGGTTGTTGCTCATCTGGGAGGCGCGCGGTCGGTTTGAGGATCTGACGACCTTCACGCGTGAGCTTGAGCGACTTGGCTTCCGGGCGCACGGGAGAGCGAGGACCGCTTGGAACAGGACGCCGAGCGCAGCTGCGGGATCGGTATCAGCCTGCTCGTCTTGGTTGCGCATCGAGCTCTTCCGAGTACTGAGACCGTTCCGCCATGTTATTGCCGCTCCAAACTCACGTACGAGCTCACTCAAACGGATGACATGCGTTCCGCTCCGCGTAGTGGTACGTGGTGCGCCACGAAAGGGACAACCATGAAAACTGCCCACATCTTGAGCGCTGTCATCGCTTCGATCGCAATCGCCGCTTGTGGAGGCGATGCCGAATCGACATCGTCAGATAGCACCTCGACGCTCAAAGTCGAGGCAACCCCCGTGACGACAGAGACGATTGCTACCCACGTGAAGTCGCTCAA
Source organism: Myxococcales bacterium (assembly GCA_023248735.1). Classification (GTDB taxonomy): domain Bacteria; phylum Myxococcota_A; class Polyangia; order Polyangiales; family Polyangiaceae; genus JAHFDX01. Next base: position 5,809 of record JAHFDY010000152.1, on the reverse strand, counting down.
GGAGGCCGCTGCGACCCTTCGCAATTTGGCGGCGCAAGCGACCAAAGACGAGCTCGGAGTCGGGCAGCGCGTGAACTACGGAGCGCAATCGGCGATCTATGTTTCGTTTGCAGAATCGTTTGAGTTGGTGGCTGGCAACTTCGGCGACACAGCCGGACTCAACGGCGGCGATATGGTCCAAAAAATGGCCGCGATGAACATGCAGTTTCTCGCGCTTCAAGAAGCCACTCAAATGGAATCACGTCGATTTCAGACGCTGTCGAACGCGAGTAAGTCACGCCACGAGGCGGCCATGGGTTCAATTCGCAACATGAAGTAGCCCGAGGCTTGCGTGCTCGCGTCTCCTCCTTTCACGCGGACTGGAACCAATTGCTCAGCGATGTTGAATCGCCATTGAAGTTGCTTGGCCGCGCCTGTTTTCCACATCGCCTGCGAAAACGGGCATTTCGTGCTAAACTGCGAATGTGGATTCACTCCGTCGCGATGACATTCAACGCGCGCGAGCCGCAACGCCCCGAGAGAAGGCGGCCTCAGCACTGAGCTTCATGCGTTTGGGCATTCGCATGAAGCGCGAGGCGCCGAAGCGGGCGAATCCAACTGCAAGCGACGACGCATCGAAGCGCTGCTCGATGGCTGGTTGGCCTCTCGTGAGTGAGCGGAATCCAGAGACGGCGCTGGCCTCCCTAAAACGTATAGTTGCCCTCAAGCACATCGGAGTCCATCGTCGATGGTTTGCACGCGACGACGCGTAGCGTGGTGTTGCTGCTCAGGCTTGGTCCCCCTCCCTTTGATGCCACTCCGGCAATGCACGATGTTTTGCTCGCGGAGCACGAAGGCATGGTCACGCCGTCGGTGGCGTAGCAGAACGTACCTTCGGTGGGGTCAGCGCCGAGCGTCGTCGCCGCGATCTCTGCGGCGTCGAACTGAACGGTGAATGGAGCACTGACAGGGCCAAAGGGTGGCGTCGATGAGGCGAGACGCATGTGCAGCTGCAGTGAGAGATTGACCGGCTCGACGGCGCTGATCGCGTAGTTTGCATGGCATGATCGAAGCTTAACTTTGGCAGAGCGGCGGAGGCCGGTGCTCGACGGATCGATGAGCTTCGCGATCGACCAAGGAAGATCGGCCGCACTGATCGCGGTCGTGCCTATGCTCGGCGTACACGAGCCCGCGACGGCGACATCGGGGTCGGGTGGCGTTGTCCCAATGGTGGTGTACGTGGCGAGGAGCGTCGCACCGGGCGTGGCGACCGTTGCGATGACTTGTGAGTCGAACATGGTCGTACCAGAACCAACGTTGCAGGTGGGCGTACTCGAACGAAACGTGTAGGCCGCTTTTGACTCGTCCGACGTAATCCAGCTTGGCGGCTTGCAGGCGAACGCTTTGACGGTCGTTGGCTTGTCGACAAGAGGTGCGGAGCCCGACGTGTAACGCAGTGAGGTACCGGTGCACTGATCGACCACTATCTTCGTTGGATCACACGTGGGCGTGTTGCCGTCGATCGTGTAGCAAATCGTCGCGCCAGCGGTCGTCGTCGACATCGTGATGGTGACCGCCGAGGCGTACTCTCCTTGTCCGGGGCTCAGCGAGGGCGCTACGATGAGAGGGACCTCACCAACACCAATCTTGAAGACCGCCGTCGTCACCTTGGAATCCAACTTGTTGCTCGCGGTGGTGACGGCGAGGATCGTGGTGTCCGTCGCGACAGTGAGTGGCCCGGTGTAGAGACTCCCTTTGGCTGATGTTGGGAGCGAGCCGTCCGTCGTGAAGAAAATCGCACCGCCGGGCTCGGAGGTGGTGATCGTCACGAGCCGGGGCGTCATGAACGTTCCGCCCGCTGGCGAGATTAGTGGCGCCGCAGCCTGCGGATAGCAGTCGCATAAGGTATAGGTCGCGGAGTTGACCTCCGAATATTCGTAACCATTTGCGATCGCAATCGCGCGCAAGGTGGTAGTCGCGACAACAGAGACTGCACTCGAGTAACGGTTGCTGCTCTCGTTCGGGATACTGCCGTCCACTGTGTAGTAGATCGCCGCGTCGAAGGTCGCGGAGGTGATCGCGACAACTTGGGCGGTCGCGTAAATGCCACCCGGCACACTGAAGATGGGGACCGCGGTGCGCGCTCTCGGTGCATCGGAGAACGCACCTCCGCCATCGAGGGCTTCGCCTGCGTCATGCGCGATCGCGTCGGGCGCGTTCGTCACTTCGTCGTCGTTCGCCAATTTGCCCGAACACGCCAGCGCGGCGCACGCGGCGAGAACAAGCGCATACCGAGGAAGCAAGTGCATGCGCCGCGCACTTCACGAACTGGGCCAACCGAATCATGTGCGATTTGTGATGCGCGTGGCCTCACGGCCATGACTTTCGTTTCCGGGTCTACGCAAGAAAGTGGTCGTGCGATTCGCGTGCGGCAAGAAGGTTGGGAGGGGCTCCTTCGCTTTGCTCAGGATGCAGTGTAAGGGTCGCTGTGCCGTCGGCGTTGCGCTATCTCATGCTGTCACCAACCGTACTTCGTCAAGCTACCTTACTATCGTCGTTGCTGCTCTTTGCGTGCCACCCTGCAGAGAAGCCTCGCGCGACTCACGAAGCGGAGTCGGCATCGACGACGCCAAAGTGCGTTGCGCGTGCAGGTTGTCGCTGCGAGTTCCGTATGCCTGAACTCGCACCGTGCGCAGGAGGAATCGAGCGCAAACCCCTGGAAGAGCGCATGATCGAAGTGTGTGACCCACCTGACGAACTCGGGAAATGTCCGCGCCGCATGCCGACAGGAGGCACGCCGTGCGATGTACCCAGCGCGCAGTCATGCGAATACAGACGGGCTTGTTGCGGCGGCCATACTCATGAAGCGACATCGTTTCGATGCAACGAGGGGCGATGGGGATGGGGCCGGCGGGACCCTGGGCACGAGTGCCCACCGATGCCATAGCCACCGTCTTAGGCAATTCCCGTTCGAACATCTACGTCGACAACGACCTTCACGAGGCGTGCGCACCCGTGCGTACCGAGTGTCGGGATAGTCACGTCCTCCACTTTGGGCCTCACTCCCCTTGGTGTCCGAAGTGTGTCGCGTGCGTCGCTCAGCCAGCAACGGTGCTTCGTCAAGCAAGACGGCGCGTGCGTAGCGGAGCCCGCAAAGCAGAATTTCTATGCCTTGGAAGGTTCAATCGCGTGGGACACCTTCGCGCGACTTGAAGAGCGCATCGGCGAGGAGGTTGTTTCCGTAGACTGAGGGACGTGACCCGCTTGACGCATTTGTCACCATGTGACATACACACTGTATGACAAGCGCGAAACCCGCTCGCATCAACGCGCGCCTCACGGCAGAAGCCGCGCGCAAGGTCGCCTACCTGGAGCGACGAACCGGTCAGTCGACGACCGAGGTAATCCTCGCATCCATCGCCCAGTACTATGAAGCGGTCACCAACGACGAGAGCACGCCGGCGTCCAAGCTTGCTAACGCGGGCTTCGTGGGCTGTGCTGAGGGACCTCGCGATCTTTCAAATTCTTACAAAGGCGAGTTCACACGATCGCTCGACCGCAAATCGTGATCCTCGCAGACACCGGCTTCTGGCTTGCACTCGCGAATCGCGCAGACCGTCATCACACGCGTGCAAAGGCAGCACTCGCGAAGCATCGCGGTCCGTACGTCACGACCTGGCCCGTGATGACGGAAACGTGTCATCTGCTTGCCGCGCGCCTCGGAGCTGACGCCGAGCTCGCGTTCATTCGAAGCGGCGTACTTGGCGCGTTCGAGATCTTTGGACTCGAGCGCGCGCACCTACCGCGCATCGAAGTCTTGATGGACAAGTACCGATCGCTCCCTATGGACCTTGCGGACGCTTCGCTGGTGATCCTCGCCGAGGAGACGGGAACGGGCGATATTCTCTCGACCGATGTTCGCGACTTCGGCGCCTATCGGTGGAAGAGCCGGAAGCCGTTCAGGAATTTGTTGCTTTAGGCGATGCAATCCGCAATCGCTGTGCGATCGATCTCTCGCAGTCCGTCAGGTTCAAAGACGTGCAGTTCACCATCGTGAGAGGCGGCTGCTAGGCGGTCTCCGAGTTCGGAAAAGGCGAGTGCAATAAACTCGACAGTCAACTTACTTTCATTACCATCTGCGTAAACGAAAAGCCCCTCTGACGTAGGCCAGGGCGAGTCGATCCGCCGAAGACGCGAATGCACGAGGAGACCCGGGGTACTGCCTACTCGCGAGCCGTTCACCCGTTTGTGCATCGAAAGCGGCGAGGAGGCCCGCCTCCGTGGTCACCACGGCACACTCGGTTGGACACACAGCCGTGCGAAAGCCCATTTGATCGCCCAAGCCCAACGCAGCCGGCGCGACGAATGTGACCGCCGCCAACCTTCCCTCAACTTCGGTCGCCACAGAGCGTCGTCTTCGATGCTCGGAGGAAGCCCATGGATGACGCGCAACGTGTCTGACTCAATCACCGCGATCGCTTGAGCGTCCCGCGCGCAAGCAACCGACGAGAGTTTCATCGCGCGCGATTATTACGAGACAATGCGGAGCCCTGTGAAGAGCGTAGGCGAAACAATCATTTTTTCACACGGCCAGAAGCGCTCGTGGTCGCATTCAGCTGCTCGTCGACGGTTTCGAGGCTCAGATAGGCGGGCAAGAGAGGTGAAATCGGGCCTCGAACCGCGTCGGCTTGGGCCAAAAGGGCGCATGTCACCCCTTTCACACGCAGGTCTCCCGACCGTCCATGGACGCACCCGCGCCGTCATCGCCACCTTGCGTGTGCACGATCCATCGCGATCTAGCTTGGCACGACACGTGCTCTTCACATCGAGCATGAACGTTCATCTTCGGTTCGATCGCGGTACCGTTTGCGTCGACGCGCCCGAAGGGCTCGCGCGCGAATTGCCGCACGTGGTGTGGGACGAACGAACGTTCGACTTTCGCACTCCGGCCTTCCGTGCGCCCGACCTTGTTGCATCTTGTGGCACCGCTGGCATTGCGATCGGTGCGCCATGGCCAACCGACGTGCGCGTTGCATTCCGCGCTCCCTCCTTGCGAAGCTATCAAGACGCAGCGCTAACGGCGTGGATTACGCTTGGCGAGCGCGGCGTTGTCTCCCTTCCGACCGGCGCCGGAAAGACGCGTGTGGCGATAGCCGCAATGGCGCAGGCGCGCACGCCCACCCTTGTGCTCTGCCCAACGCGTGCACTTCTCGCACAGTGGAAGAAAGAGATCGAACTCTATTACGAAGGGCCCGTCGGCATCGTTGGCGATGGCGAGCGCACCGTTGCGAACGTAACGGTGATGACGTTTGAGAGTGCGTATCGATCCATGGATACCTTTGGAGATCGATTTGGTCTCCTCATCGTCGACGAGGTGCATCACTTTGGGTCCGGCATTCGCACCGAGGCACTCGAGATGTGCACAGCCCCGAAGCGCTTAGGCCTTACAGCGACGGCGCCCGCTTCATCAAGTGAAGCTCGACGCCGGATCGACGACCTCGTCGGACACGTGATTTGCGAAGTAACTCTGGACGATTTGCTCGGCGTTCACCTCGCAGACCTCGACGTCGTACGCCTTTTCGTTGACCTCTCATCCGAAGAACGTTCGCGCTATCGCTCGTCCGTAAATGCGCTTGACCATCATCGCAGACGATTCTTTCAACAGGCGCCAGGCGCTGATTGGCAACACTTTGTAAGTGTCATGGTGCGGAGCGACGAAGGAAGGCGCATCCTTGGCGACTATCAAGCTGCGCTCCGACTCGCGTCCTTTCCCAACGCAAAGCACGAGAGAGCACTCAGCTTGCTCGCGCTTCACCGGGCGGACAAGGTT
>JAHFDY010000007.1 GCA_023248735.1 Myxococcales bacterium | reverse complement strand
ATATCCAATCTTGAGCGAACCCATGATCCACCCGACCTGCATGGGGTCTAAGGTGAGCGAACGCTCCATTGAGGAGCGAGCGGGGCCAATGTTGACGCGGCAAAAATAGAAGCTTGCATAAGTCGCCCAGATCGCAAAAAGCGTGATCCATTGGGCTCTTGTGAAGCTCTTTCGGGGCACGCGCCGACGCTAACACGCGAACAAACGCACTTTGCGACAAGTTGATAACATCGCGATCCCGCCTGGGAGAGCGTCGCCAATGAGTACACATTTGCGCTGTCGTTGTTACGAATGGTCCGGACAGCATCTGGGTGCCTCGCGCACGTTTACGACGACGAGTTCCGTGCGACACTACGAGCGTCCGAGACCGTTTCGAGTTCGGCACCTTGCGCTCGACCTCAAGCTCGACGTTCCGCGTCGGGCACTCGATGGCGTCGCGAAGCTATCGGTGACACGCGTCGACCCCAGCGCGACGGAGATCGACCTTGACGCCGTTGCCTTCGAACTGAAGCGCGTCATGGTTGATGGCGTATCAGTCAATTTTATTTACGATGGCGCGAAGATTTCGGTTCCACTTGCCGTTGCAAGTGCGTCCTTCGAACTCGAGGTCGCCTATCGTGCGGTTCCGCGTCGAGGAATGTTCTTTCTCGAGCCGGACGAGCAGGTCGCCACGCGTCCGCGGCAGGTGTGGACGCAATGCCAAGACGAGGATGCTCGCTATTGGTTTCCCTGTCACGACAAGCCACACGTCAAGATGACAACCGAGCTTGCGGTGACGGTTCCGAATGGCTGGCGCGCGCTGTCGAACGGTGAACTTGTGGCCAGCCACATGCCAGCGCAAGGTGGCTGGCACTTTCATTGGAAGATGAAAGAGCCCCATCCGAGTTACCTTTTGACGTTGGTCGCAGGCGAGTTCGATGTGGCGACCGAAGAGGCGTGCGGTGTGCCGCTCTCGTACTGGGTACCCCGCGGGCGCCTCGACGACGTTCCGCGAACGTTTGGTCGAACGAAAGACATGCTCGCGCTTTTCAACGACGTGACCGGTGTTCCCTATCCATGGAACAAGTACGCGCAGGTCGTCGTCCACGACTATTCGGGCGGGGGCATGGAGAATACGACGGCTACGACGCTCTACGAGCACACGCTCCTCGATGCCCGGGCCGAGATTGACATCACATCTGACGAACTCATCGCGCACGAACTCGCCCACCAATGGTTCGGCGATCTGGTTACGTGTCGCGACTGGTCAGAGGGCTGGCTCAACGAAGGCTTCGCGACTCATTTGGAGCACGTGTGGCGTGAGCACGCACTTGGCGTGGACGAGTACTACTACGGGCTGAAGGCGGATCTGGATGCGTACGTGAGCGAGACAAGTGGCCGCTATCGCAGACCGGTTGTGTGCCTCGACTACGATGCGCCGATGGACCTGTTCGACAGGCATCTCTACGAGAAGGGCAGCCTCGTCCTTCACGCGCTCAAGATGGAACTTGGTCCGTCACTTTTCTGGGACGGCGTTAGAGCTTATCTACGGAAGTTCCAAATGGGTGTTGTTGAGACCCGCGACTTGTGGCGCGAACTCGAGGCGGTTTCGGGTCGTTCATTGGGCAAGATGATTGACCAGTGCATCTACAAGGCCGGGCACCCAATTCTCGAAGTGTCGGTTCATTGGGAGCGAGGTGTTCTTTCGCTGTCCGTAAAGCAAGCGCAAGCCCCGACCGACGGCGTGCCATCGGCGTTCGAAGTTCCGCTCGTGATCGACGTCGTTGATGAGCTCGGCGTCCGCCGCGAGAGGCTTCTCGTGACCCAGCGCGCGCAGGTGCTCGCGGTACCGGCAACGGTGAGACCTCGGTTTGTCGTGGTTGATCCGGAAATGCAAGTTGTCGGTGAGGTTCGCCTCAAGGCGCCGTCTGACATGTTGCGTGCTCAATTGCGGGGTGCTCCGACGACGCGCGGACGCTGGCTTGCGGCCGCTGCGCTCGGGCACGAAGATGATCCGCTAACGATTGAGGCACTCGCGGAGGTTCTTCGTGATTCGAAGCGCTTTTGGGGAGAACGTGCGGACGCGGCGGGCGCACTTGCGGAAATTCGAGCGCCAGAATGTTACGAGGTTCTCACGAGTCTTGTTGCCGGGCGTTCGCGCGAGCCGCACCCCAAGGTAAGACGAGCAATTGTAACAGCACTTGGTAAATTTAGAAAGCGAGAGCTCGTTTCGTTGCTCGCGCCCCTTGCGCTTCACGACCCGAGCTACCTTGTTCAGGCGGCGGCGCTGCGTGCGCTTGGGGCGAGCAAGCAAGGCGAATCGTTTGACACCTTGGTCGAGGCGCTCGCGCTCGATTCGTGGGCCGACGTTGTTCGGGCGGCGGCGATTGAGGGGCTTGCCGCACTTCGGGATGCGAGGGCGGTACCGCATGTGTCCGCTCACCTTGCGTATGGAAATTCGGAACGGGTGCGACGGGCAGCTGCGGTGGCGCTAGTGAAGCTCGCACCAGACGACAAGACGCGCGAGGCCCTCGAAGAGGCGTTGCGCGATTCGTACCCGAACGTCCGTTTCGACGTTGTGCGCGCCCTTGGCGAACTCGGCGACGTGAAGGCGCGGGGAGCCCTTCGCGCAGTCGTCGAGCGGGACCCTGAGCCACGTGTGCGTCGTCGTGCGCGTGAGGCGCTTGCCGATCTCACCGAGACGAAGAAAGCGCACGGCGAGTGGCGTGTCGATATGGACAAGTTGATTGACGAGCAATCCGAACTCAAGGCGAAGTTGGCTAAGCTCGAAGCCAAGTTCACGAAGCTCGACCGTAAGGCGTCGTTCTCGAAAGCGGCGAAGGTCAAGGCGCCTGTCCCCTCAATCGTTCTGTCGAAAACAGCCGCGAAGAAGAGCCCCAAGAAGAGCGCGAAGAAGGAAAGGAAGCGATGACTGAGCACGTCGTTTACGAACGTCGCGGCTGCGTTGCCGTTCTGACGATTGCAAGGCCCGAGCGCATGAACAGCTTGGCGCGCGAGACGCTCCTGTCGTTCGGAAAGCACGCACGCGCAATTGCAGCCGACTCCGACCTTCGCGCCGTCGTTGTCACGGGATCGGGCGACAAGGCTTTCTGTGCCGGCGCGGATCTCAAGGAACGCCAAGGCATGAGCGAAAACGACATTCGCGCTCAGGTGCAACTGTACCGGAGCGAGCTCGGCTTGCTGGACCGCTCGGAGAAGCCCGTCATCGCAGCGATCAACGGTGTCGCGTTTGGCGGCGGGCTTGAACTTGCTCTTGTGTGTGACCTGCGGGTCGCCGCTCCGCACGCGCAACTTGCATTGCCAGAGACGAGCCTCGGCATCATTCCAGGTGCCGGCGGTACGCAGCGCTTGCCGCGCGTCGTGGGTGAGGCGCGCGCGAACGAAATGATCCTCTTGGGCCTACGCCTTTCCGCCGAGCACGCGCTCGCCTGGGGCCTCGTCAATCGTGTGAGTCCCGCCGGGAAGAACGTGGTCGACGACGCGATTGAGTGGATCGAACCGATCGCGCAAGGAGCCCCACTTGCGCAAGCCGCCGCCCTGCAGGCGATTGGGCGATCGTTTGAGGTGGGGATGGAGCTCGGCCTTGAGCTCGAGAAGGTGAGCTACGACCGCGTGCTCGTGAGCGAGGATCGTCAAGAGGCTTTACGTGCCTTCGCGGAGAAGCGGAAGGCCGTGTTTCAGGGGCGGTAGCAACGCGGATGGGTCGCGAACGAGCTCACTCGCACTTTCCGAGAAGACAGACCTTGCGAGGCCTCGCAAAGAGGTTGTTGAGTAGGGTGGTTGCCGTGGACTCGGTGAGCCACTTTGGCACTTCGCCCGCGCTAAGGCTGCCCACTTGAAACTGAAGTGACAGTTGTTCTTTTCCCTTTGTGGCGCAATCGGGCTTGGCATCGATCAGAAATTGACCGCTCGCCTTGAAGCTGTCCGGCATGCCGGCCTTCTTTACCTCAACCGCGATGTTGATTGTGTTCGTGGTGCTTGCACCTGTAACGCTCACCGAGCTGAGCGTGATCGTCACGCCGTTGAACACCCCCGCTACAATGTCCTTTGCACTGTCAGGTAACTTGACGGCATTCGCGAGAAGCTCGCTCACCTTGATTTCGATTGGCAACACCGCACCCGCGAGCGTGTTCGCGAGCTCGTGGGCGTCATTGCTCTTGAGGAGACGGTCCACAATGCCGCAGAAACGGATCTCGCTTGAGACTTCTTTCAGCGGCAGCGACTTTAACGGCACGCTCAAGGGGTCATTTTTGTCGAAGGTGCGATTCACGAGTGTGCGAACCAAACCGTCGAGCACCCATGGTGGGATCTTCGCGCCAACGGTAAGGCGATCGAACTTCGGCGCGAACGTCATCGCAAATGATCGCCCCTTACATATCGGAGTGAGGCCGATCGAACCCGCTGCTTCGATCGGAAATTCATCAGGCGTTCCGTTGCTCAACGCCGCTTTCGCTGTTGCGGACACGGTGTTGCCTGACGAAGCAATCGTCGCAGATTTGACGATGGCGCGAATTCCCTTTGTGCCCATGGCATCCGCGGGGAGTTCGGCGGCGAAAGGCAACGCGTAGCCGAAAACACGATTGCCAAGTTCGGTGGTGCACGAGTGCGCGACCACGCTACTTACGAGGTTGCACACCTGGAGCGTCTCGGCCGACGTCACGCGCTTGTCGAGAGGCGCGCCTTGGGCTGAGTTGGCGGTCCCGACGGTAGACAGATCGAGCGCAACGGCCTTCGTCGAGTTGCCTCCGAAAATGAGTCCAATCTTGTCTTGTATCTGAACATTGGTCGGCATTGGCAGGTTCGGACAGTTGGGCTTCGCGTTCCCATCAACCGTCATGCAAATCGGGATCCCGCGCATGGGTGCGCCTTCGACTTTTTGAAAAACACGATCCTGAAATACCCAATTGATCACGCCAAGGACGAACCCGTTATTGGTGAGAAACGATGGGATCTTAATTCCTAGTTTGGCGACTCCTGCCGCATCCATTGGCTGCACTTTGACGCCCTTGAGCGCCGTTAGTTTGAAGTTGAGTGCGAGGGCAGCCCAGAGGGGGCGTGTGTCCCTGCACTCTGCTTCGGCGGGCAGTGCGGCGCTTTTGAGGATCGCGCTAGCCTCAAACCCCACACGAAAACGCGTGTCTTTGAGGACCTCGTTTGTGGCCACTTTCGACTTGATCTTGCGAAAGACGGCGTTGGCCTTTACGTTTGCCGCGAATTCGCCGAGGGCTCCGCTCTTGCTCTCAACCGAAATGCTCTCGACCTCAACCTCGATGTCGAATTCGACGTCGACTTTGTCGGTTGGCTTATCGATGACGGGGTCAAAGTGAATCCCTGTAATTTTGAGCGGAATCACGTTTGGGAAAACGGCCTGACTGAGAAACGGCGCTACGCATGACGTTTCGAGCAACGCATGCGCGACGCCGCACGCAGCGACGCGACCCATTGGGTCGGTGCTGACGTCAACAAGCTTGGTGCTGATCGTGGGGGGAGGGTTGCTGCCAGCAGCATGAGCAGAGCTAGCAATTACGGTCGCCGCGAGAAGGATGAGGCAGGCGAAGATGCGTTTCATGGTGCTCATTTGGTCACCGCACAATCGGTTGCGACTACTGGCGCTGCAAGCCAAGCAGGGCCTGACGTCTTTGGGGCGACCTTTTCACGCATGCACGCACCCTGCAAACAGACCTCGAGCGGTGTACGTGCGAGCGTATCGTTGACTAGACCCACCACCGCCGACTGAAGCACCCAGCGCGGAGGCACGATCGCGTTCGTCGAAATGGTCTCTACGGCTGGCGACAACTGGATATAGCCGGGCCCCTTCTTGCAGTGAGCAGCGCCATGGAGGCCAATCTTGAGCCCTTTGATCTCTGTCGGTGGTGACCCCGCCTTCTTGGCTGTGACGTCCACGGTGACCGTGTCGGTCTTGCCCGTGACGATCGAAGGCTTGGAAATCGAGATGACGAGATCCTTGAGAAAGGCTTCGCTCGCAGGATCTCTTTGACTTGGCGGAATGAGCTTCCACGGTTCGAGCGAGATGGGAAACACACCGTCCGCGAAGATAGTACCCACGACACCCGTGCTCTTCGTCTTGAAGAGTTTGTCCGTAAGCGAGCAGAGATCGAGCGTCTTGTTTGAGTATGGAATCTTGAGTGGCTCGAAACAAACCTTCACGGTGGGGAGCGCCGCGTTGATCGCGGCGCGCCCAAATCCATCTTGAAGCCATCGTGGAAGCTCACCGTTGGCGATCTCCATGTTGGTGACCTTGGTGCCTGCAAGCGCCAGCTTGATGCTTCCGTCTTTGCAGGTGGGCGTGAGGTGAATCTCGGCAGCTGCCTTGAGGCTCAAGGGGGTGTCTTTGTTTCCCGGGTTGGCGTTCTTGACCTTGAGCTCATCGATTACGATGGGGACGACGTAGTTGCCCTTACTTGCCGTCACTGTGTCGACGTGCGCCTTGGCCAATTCGATAGACACGTTCGACGTCGTGTCTTTGCCGTGCGTTGTGCCGCGAATAACTTCGTTCGGAAGAGGAAATGAGAGTGGCAACACGTGCTGAATGATGCTGTTCAGCAGGGGTCCGCGGCACTCTGCGGGCGTGGTCGCGGCCTCGATCGCCTTGCAGACAAAGCCGCTCCCGCCGTCATCAATAATCGGAGTCGCAGCAACACCTTGCGTGAGGTCAATGCTCCCAAGTTCGCCTGCTTCAATGTGAACGGTTGCGGGCGCTGGAGCCGGCTTTGTTTTTGCCTTGCAGTCAATGGGTGAGCCGATGCAGACCTCGAACCCTGGCTGGAAGCGATTACTCTCGGCGACGCGTCTCATGCCCTGAAACTTCTCAACGCCAAGCATGACGGCCGGCGCCAATTTGAGCAGCGAGTTTGTGAGACTCCTCACTGACGCGTCGCTCAACGCAAATCGGGTCCAGGTTGGGCGCGCCGTTTCGAAATCCCGGACTTTGATCGTCTTGACGACAGGCGTGATGTAGAGCTTTGCCGTCTTCCCATCGTCCTCAGCCGTGCCGCACTTCGCGGCAACGGGAAAAACACTGAGGATGATCTTCCCGGAAAAGTCGATGGTCGTCTTGCCACCTTGAACGGGAGCACCGGGGGCTTGGATTCCAAGTTCGATCGTGCCGTCGATCGTGACCTCATCTCCGCGCGTTGTCGTGGCGCTGCCCATCGTGATGGACGGGATGCGGATGTCGATTTCGTACGGCTCCTTCATCGTGAGGGCGTCCGCCTCAATGCTGAAATCGGCGTTCATTTTTTTCAACGCTTCGAGTGTCGTTGCGTTGATGGGGAACTTTTTGATCGTGAGTGGAAATAGCTTGGGCGCAATCTTCGTGACGAGTGCGTTCACGCCACAAGGCGACGATGTGACCGCGTGGACGACCTGACAAATGGAAACCTGTTTGATGAGCGAAGGAAGCGCGTTCGTCACCTGCTGACCGAGAACGTCGGCGTCAGTGTCCGGAGCCGCGGCGGGTTTCGTGGACACCGAAACGAACGGCTTCGTCTTCGCAGCCGCGAGCGCATTGTCGCTGAGGAGCGCGCTACCCGCTAGCAGGGCGCAAATCGCTAATCGGAACGTCATTTTTTGACCTCCCCGTGGTCATTACGAACAGTACGGCAACCTAGGTTTCGGTCGTTAGGCAATTCGTAAGTCGCGTCGTGCCAATAGGTGTGACGCGCGACGCGGCGAACTATTCAACCGGCGTGATCACCACACTCTGCGTGCGTGTATGCAGGCACGCTTCGCACATTGCGACGGGCGCACGTCAATGTCGCAACCGGCATCGTTTTTCGTTGCTCAACGGGCTTGACCAAGTGGCCCCCCTGTGGCCCGCTACCCGTATGCACCATCACCGATTGAGCACGCTGTCTACGTTGGGAATGCTCCTCTGCACTTTCGCCGCGGAGGCTGTCGACGATCGAGAAGCGGCGTGGTCACGCACCGAAAATACGCGCAAGCAATGCGCCTTCGGTCGTGGATCGCTCGCGACCGTGAGTGTCGGTCCCGATGCGGGGCAAATTCCTATCAAGCACGTTGTGGTGCTCATGATGGAGAATCGTAGCTACGACCATTACTACTCGGAGTTGAAGAAATACTATCCGAACAAGTGGTCCGCGACGGATTCGAACTGCGTCGACGTGACGTCGTCGGCGTCGAATCTTGACAGCGTGGGCAACCGCTATTCGCAAACGCGCGCAACGCACTATTGTCTCCACAACACCGGGCACGAGTGGTCCGCGATCAGGAAGCAGTTCAACGGCGGGGCGATGGATGGTTTCGTTCGCGCCAGTGAGCCCAATGGCGATCGCGCAATGTTCTTCTATGGCGAGTCCGACATCCCATTTTATTATTATCTGGCGAAGAACTTCGCGACGAGCGATCGCTACTTTTCACCCATCCTTGGGCCCACGTGGCCCAATCGCTGGTTCTTCTATTCGGCGTCGTCGTACGGACGGACGAAGACCCCTGACGTTCCCGTGGGCCCGAGTGAATTGAGGCAGCAGGCCGATATCGTTTCGAAGTTGAAGGGTGCGGGTCGCACGGTCGAGTTCTTCCGCGGAGGTCTTGCACATTGGGGTGCGGTCGGATTTGCGGATCCTACGCGCGAAGGGTCGTCGCTCTCGCGTTTCGAGGAGGCAGCGAAGTCGTACACCGCCGCCAAGCCCACGCTGCCCGACGTCTCCATCATCGATCCGAGTTTCGTGATGCCTTGGCAGTTCGATAAGTCGCCAGATTCCGCAACCGATGAACATCCGCCAGCAAATATCCAATCGGGACAGGATTTCGCGGCTCGCGTCGTCCGCGCCGTCGCGTCAAACGACGACGTCTGGAAGTCGACTGCACTCTTCATCACCTATGACGAACACGGAGGTCTGTACGATCACGTTGTGCCGCCAACCGCATGCGACCCGGCTGACGGTCACAGCGCCGGAAAAAAGGATGAGGACGGGTACCCGGCCAAGTTTGATCACTACGGCATGCGCGTTCCGCTGCTCGTGCTCTCCGCATACGGGAAGCGTCACTACATGAGCCACCACGTTGCCGACCACACGAGCATCACGCGCTTCATCGAAGCGAAGTTCGGGTTGCCAGCGATGACCGCACGAGATGCGAACGCGTTCCCGTTGCTCGACATGTTCGATTTTGCCGCGGGGCCAAAGTTGGGCGATAGGAGAGCGCTGTACGACGAAGCAAACCGGTATGCGAGTCCAGCGAACTACCGCGCTGACTACGCGGCCGTTCGTGCGCGCGAGAAAGCTTGGTGCGCGGCCAACGATCCGCTCGATGGGGTCAGCAGCACGCGCACGTGCGCGTCGAACCGCGCGTCGCACCATGACATTGATGCAGAGCCCAACGATTCAACGAGCACGGCGAAGCCACTGGCGGATCCGGGGTGCCATAACATGGTGTCGTCCGGAAAGGTCGCGACTGGGACCCTCGCGTGTGCAGGCGACGTCGATTATTTCTATCTCGATGCATCCGATGGATACACGTGTTCGGTAGGCCCAAAGGCGACGATCGCAACAGAGCACGTGGAGGTGTGCGTCTTCCCGATCTGCAAGAACAACCGTCCCGCGAGTGTGCACTGTGACGAAAACTCGCACGCCGATGAACTCGGTGTTCTCGACAAGGGCTGTTGCGCGAAGGGGAAGGGCAAGAAGATCGAGGTCGAGTACAGCTGCAAGGGAACGAGCGACGACAGCGCTCGCGTCTACTACGTGGTGAAGCCCGACGGACCTTCGAGCTCCGCCATCGACTATTCATTCAAATACGAATACTGATGGGGCAAGCATCGAACTCCCGATGGCTGGAGTTGAAAGAAACGACGCATTTGCGAGCGATCAGAACCACTGTATGACTCGCCCATGTCGCTTGAAGAGAAGCTGAACGAGACCCTGTCCCGAGTCGAAAAAGGCGGAGCGCCGAAGTACCACCAAAAGAACGCCGAGACAGGCAAACTCTTTGCTCGCGAGCGCATCACGCGCTTGGTTGACGTGGGCTCGTTCGTTGAAGACGCCGCGCTCGCGAACGTAAATGAAATTGACCTTCCTGCTGACGGTGTGATCACGGGTACGGCCACGATCGGTGGACGGCCCGTTGCGCTGATGGCCAACGACTCAACGATCAAGGCTGGGTCGTGGGGTTGGCGTACCGTCGAGAAAATTCTGCGCATTCAAGAGACCGCCGCATCGCTCGAGGTCCCGATGCTCTACCTCGTGGACTCTGCGGGTGCGCGCATCACCGACCAGCTTCAGATGTTCCCAGGACGGCGCGGCGCCGGACGCATCTTCTACAATCAAGTGCAGATGAGCGGTCGCGTTCCTCAAGTTTGTTTACTGTTTGGACCGAGTGCCGCTGGCGGCGCTTATATTCCGGCCTTCTGCGATGTCGTCGTCATGGTCGAAGGCAACGCGAGCATGTACCTCGGTTCGCCGCGCATGGCCGAAATGGTCATCGGCGAGAAGGTGACCCTCGAAGAAATGGGTGGCGCCAAGATGCACTGCTCGGTGTCGGGTTGCGGCGACGTTCTCTGCAAAACGGAGCAAGAGGCGATCGATTTCTGCAAGGGCTACCTCAGCTACCTACCGACGAGCTACCGGCAAGAACCCCCTCGCGTCGATGCGAAGGCGGCCAAGCTGAGCGGTAAGACAATCGAGCAAATCATCCCCGTTGACGAAAACAAGTCCTTCGACATGATGGCGGTTATCGGTGAGCTGATCGACGAAGGCTCTTGGCTCGAAGTGAAAAAGAACTTCGCCAAAGAGATTCTCACGGGCTTCTCGCGCATCGATGGACGTGTCGTTGGCATTGTGGCGAACCAACCCAAGTGGCTCGGCGGCGTGCTCTTCGTCGACTCTGCAGACAAGGCCGCCCGCTTCATTTGGCTGTGCGATGCCTTCAATGTTCCGCTCCTCTACCTTGCGGATGTGCCTGGCTTCATGATCGGGACGAAGGTCGAACGACAGGGGATCATTCGGGCCGGAGCGAAAATGATCGCCGCGGTGAGCGAGGCAACGGTTCCAAAAATTTCAGTTGTTGTACGGAAGGCGTACGGCGCCGGGCTCTACGCGATGTGCGGACCGGCCTTCTCGCCCGATGCATCGATAGCACTACCAAGCGCTTCGATTGCTGTCATGGGACCGCAGGCAGCCGTCAACGCGGTTTACTATAACAAAATCCAAGAGGTGCCGGCGGGAGCGGAGCGCGACGCCTACGTTGCCAAGCTGCGTGACGCGTATCGCGCAGACATCGACTTGATGAAGCTTGCAAACGAGATGACGATTGACGCCGTAATCCCGGGCGATCGATTGCGATCGGAGCTTGCGCTGCGCTTTGCAAGGTTCGCCGAGAAGCGCACGCCTGCCGCGCCAAAGAAGCACATCGTTCCGCCGGTCTAAGCCTTACACTGAAGAGATGCGGCACCTTGGTCCATTTGTAGCGGGCAGCGTTCTCTTTGCGACGACCCTCTCGGCGGTCGCCGCGCCCGTCGACGGGGCTGCCTTCTTCTCTACGCTTGGGCAGCGTTCTCTTTTTCTTGGAGGACGTCCCCTGTTGGGCACGGTGTCTGCGATCGTCCGCTACGAAGGCACGACGCCAGACGGCCTCACCGTGGTCGCCCCGGGTCTTGGTCGCCTCACAAAGAGTCCATCGGCGATGTCGGCATGGCTCGCGAAGCACCCGGAAGCGCGCGCCGAGCCCGCGTCCCCGATGCGCCTGTACACCGATCGCATCGGATTGCAAACGCACGGATTTGCAGCTCGTAGTCACTATGCGGTGGACGGGACGGGCGTCCTTGTCGGGGTTGCCGATACGGGCATCGATATTACGCACGCCGATTTCAAAGACGCAAAGGGCAACACGCGCGTCGCTTGGGTGCTCGATTTGTCCCTCTCGCCGCTTGGCGTGTATCCGGAACTCGAAAAGAAATTCGGCATCACCGATAAGGGCGGCACGGTGGTGCGTGGCCGCGTGCTGAGCGCAAACGACATTGACGTTCGGTTGCAATCGGGTCGCGAAGCCGAGTTGCCTCGTGATGATGCGGGTCATGGCACTCACGTCGCGTCAATTGCAACCGGAGGAGATACGAAATACGCGGGCATGGCGCCAGGCGCGGGACTCATCGTCGTGCGCGTCGCCGATGAGTCCCAAGGCATCACGACCGACGACCTCGTTCGCGGCGTTCAGTTCATGTTCGATCGCGCGTCTGCGATGAGCAAGCCGATCGTAGTGAACTTGTCGCTCGGGACCGATTTCGGTCCGCATGATGGATCGACGTTGTGGGAGCAAACCCTTGCGAGTTTCGTCGGTGAAAACCAACCCGGCCACGTTATCGTCGCTGCGGCAGGTAATAGCGGGAGTGTTTTTGAAACGCCCATGCATCAACAGGTGCGCGTTTTCGGGGGTCCATCGAAAGTAGGCGTGGACACACTCGGGTCAACGAGTGGCAGCGTGCAGGTGTGGGTGAGGACGCATAAGAACTCGACGTTGCGCATTGGGCTCGAAGGCCCTACTGGCGCGCTGCTGTCGCCAGTGAGTGATGGCGAGTCCAAGTCAACAATCTTTGGGAACGGATCTGCCGCGATTGTCTATGGCAACGTCAAAGATAGTCCCGTTCCGGCGGGCGCGTCGGGTGCCGTGGTGGTGTGGCAAGGGACCACTCCATCGGGCGTCTACCAGATCGTTCTCGAAGGCGACGGCGAGGCTGATCTCTACGTGGTGGGTACCGGCGATGCGCGCCGCGCAAGCAACGTGCCTGGTTTCATCGCTGGCGTTCGTCAGCGCACCATCGGGCTTCCCGCGTCCCATCCGTCAATACTTGCCGTCGGTTGTACGGTTTCGCGCACGTCCTGGACTTCGATTGACGGATCGAAGATCGCTCCGAAGAAGACGGTAGGTGAGCTTCTCGGCAAGCCAATTGACGTTGACCTTGAAGAGCGTGAATCGTGCTGGTTCTCATCATCGGGGCCCACGCCTTCGGGCGTTCCGAAGCCCGAAATTTCGGCGCCTGGAGCCGCGGTGATTGCCGCAATGAGCAAGGATGCTAAACCTGGATCATCGGCAAGTATCTTTACCAATGCTGGGTGCCCGACACCTCAGTGTTTGCAGATCGATCAGACTCATGCCGTCTCGATGGGCACTTCGATGTCGTCGCCGGTTGTAGCGGGCGCGATCGCTCTTCTTCTTCAGAAGAAGCCGACGCTGACGCAGCCGGAAATCACACGTCTGCTTCAGGCGAGCGCGCAGCGAGTGACGACGGGAGAGGCGGCGGACGAGCAAACCGGCGCTGGTGAGCTCGACGTGGACGCGGCCTTCGACGTTATGAATCGAACCGAACCTGCGTTTCCGAATCGCGAACGCAGCTGGATGATCGCGAACGCAGCCTATGTGGCCGCCGATGGTCAGACTCCTTTGGTAGCTTGGCTCATTTTGCGCGACGAAAATGATCACCGGGCGGATGGTTTCGAAGCATCGAGGGTTGTCGCTTCGATGATTCTTGAGGGACAGGTGTCCCATCCGAACCTTGTGCGCATGGGACCCGGCCTTTACCGCCTTGAAACGTCGATTGAAGCAGGCCACGGTGGAAAAAATATAACGTTGAATGTTACATTTGACGGCGTTGACGTGGTCGACTCCAAAGTCCTTCCGGTTGCCGTCGACTATTGGAGCGCAACCCAATCCGTGAGCGCACACGGCGGGTGCGCGACCGGTCCTCCGCCTTTCGCCGGAGCGTCGTGGATCGCTTACGCGTTGGCCGTGCTAATCTTGCGACGGACGAAGCGAGTCTTTGGATCAGGACGGCTGGTCAACCAGCCTGTCTAGTTGCTCGTGATCGTTGCAATCCAAGCGTGCGGCTCGCCGAGGCCGAAATCGGGATCGAAGGGAAACTCGCGATCTTCGAGTGCCGCTCCGATGAGCTCGATGTGATGCGCTCCTGAGAGGTTCTCGATCGACCGTTCCCCACCCGCTCCACGGTCAAATCCGGTGAGAGGAAGTGTGCGCATCGCGCGTCCGTCCGCGCCCACAACGATCGCAACCCATCGCATGAATGTCTGCGGCTCCCACTCAACGGAAAATCGAACGCGCGCAGGCATGGTGCCGTCGGGCCCGACGCGCACGAACGCCATGCCCAATGGGAAAACGGGTCGCGTTGAGAGGATGCGGCGTGTGCTCTTGGGCCACGGAATTTCCCACTGATGGGCCACACGTCGTGTCGCTTGCTCACGCAGAAACGCGGCGAAAAGATCGCGAAATCCAGCAGGAAATTGCTTCTTGTAACTTGCTGCGGTTACGTCGAAAAAGTCAGGGTCATTGACCAACGGTGCTCCTGGTAGACTCATGATCACCGTGTTCGCCCAGGCGCCCACGAGCCAGCTACCGACGTCTCGCGCGTAGCGACGGTCGATAAAATCGAGAAAGTGAACCGTGTTGTGGGGCGCCTCGGCGAGCGGCCGGGCCCCAGCCAATGGCGCCTCCGGTGCAAACGTGATCGCGCGGTCGACCGTCGCGCACGGCACCGCCATTCGCGCAATCCATTCAGCCTGCGCGTTCGTCATTGTGGCATCCGTCGCAGGTGCGGCGGTGAGGAGGCTCCCGGAGGCAAGCCCGCGCGCAATTTGCAATCTCACCTCGCACGACTGGACCAACTGGCCCGCGATGACAGCCACTGTGATCCTTACGATGCCGCGATCAATCGTCGCCAATGGATCGCGAAAGGCTACAGTCGCGCCTGTTTCCTGACCCTCGAAAAGCGTGATTCGCCCGTCAAGATCGGGGGCTGGGGGGGGAAGACCCATCGCGAAGTAGAGCGCGCGGTAAGCATCTTCCGCATCCATAAGTGTCCCTTGCGAGACGTGTTCTCCGGCGAGGCAGATGGGGATCTCGTCCGAACAGAGGCGGACTTCGCGCGTCCCCGCCATCGCGAACCGCGGGATCAAGGCAAGCATCAGAAAGAGCAGCAGACAGCGCCCCATGCTCAATGTTTACGCTCTTCCTCGAGTCCTTGTATCTTCGATTGCAATGCAACACGCGCGATTCGAGCTTCAGGGGACTCTCGCTGTCGACCTCGGCAAGGGCGCGCTGACCGATCCGGGTGGCGCTCCAGGGTGGCTGGTTCCGCTTGATGTGCTCCGCAAATTTGTAGCTGCCAATGAAGGTGCGGCGTCGGTCTTGGCAGAACTTGTTGGCGCGCAACTTGGCGAAAAACTCGTCACTCGCATCGCGCTTGAAACGGATCTCTTCGTCGAACATTTGGCGGGCGAGTGCGCAGTTCGGGGATATGGCAACATCAGCCTCGAACGCTGGGGAGACGCCCTCATCGTGCGCGTAACAGAGGCACAGCTTCCAAGCGCGTTTCTCGCCGCATTCTTTTCGGGAGTACTGATGGCTGCATCGCAGCGGGATGTAAGATGCGTGTCGTTAGGCGAGGAAAACCGCGTTTCTCGCTACCTCGTATGCGCGCCTTCCGTCGCTTCGCAGGTGACGAGCAAGCTGCAAGCCGGTGAGTCCTGGCAACAAGCCATCGTGGCTTTGTCAAAGAGAGGTTCGGCATGAGCACAGAGCGTATCGCAGCCCTAGAAACGCTGCTTCTGCGCGTCGTGGCGCGCGGCGCAGAACCACGAAACGGTGTTGCGTCTGTGACCCCCGAGGCGGCGCTTCCGCTCGAGGGCAGGATGGTTGCCGCCTCGTCGCACCTAGTCGTCATGGACGATGATGTTGAGGGACTCGATATCAACCTAGTTGACGATCTGCCATCGTCAACTTCGTTGCCTGTCGCAGACCAGCACGACATGATGATGTTCGACGATCTCATGAGTGAGTCAGCGAGCCGTCTGATTGCCTCCGAGGGCCCACCCGCCGCCGAGGAGCCTCCGCCCAGGCACACGCCTCCGCCCGAGTCGGGTCCGTTGCCGACGCCGATTGAAGGTGATTTAGAACCCATCGAGGTTGAAGAGGCAACGAGCACGCGACCTCGAGACGGGGCTCGCGAAGTCGAGCACGTTGAGGCTGATCTGCGAGCCTTTGCTCCGAGGATCGAGCTCCGTGGCTCGCTTCAAAAAACGCGCTTCGCCGACGTGCTCGACGCGTCCTTGGCCCTCGTTTGTTGAGTTGGAACTCGGTTTTTCGGGGATGCCAGAAGGGGCAAACCGTCCTCAATTGGGCGATACCCAAGTCATCGTCTTGTCTCGTAGCCACGTGCGTTGGCGTCTCACGAAGACGCGTGTTTTGCGCACGATTTGGTCGACCAATGTGGCGGTATTGATTGGGACGCCTGTCTGCGCTTCCTCTGCGATTGCTTCCGCAATCTCCGCGAAACCCACGGAACCCATCGCACGGCTGGAAAGGTAACTTCGGCGGATCAATAGGCGAACGTCGTCAACCCAGCCCTCCTCGATCCAGGCCTTCGCGCGCGCGCGAACGCGAACATCGAGCGTTTCGCGCGGCTGATCGATCCCGATGAGTCGATGCGGATGCCGAGTTTCCCGAAACGCGTGCTCGTCGTGCCACGACGAGAGCGGCTTTCCCGTCATGCGAAAGACCTCGAGCGCTCGGCTCACGCGCACAAGATCGTTCACGTGTAGACGCCTCGCGCTCGCAGGATCGACGCTATGTAGCATCTGATGAAGTGATTCCACGCCTTGACTATCGGCGATGGCGCGCAACTCGTCGCGGACCACTTTGTCACCCGCCGGAATTGGCGCGAGGCCCAAGAGGAGGGCACGCGTCCAAAGAAACGTTCCGCCGCACACGATGGGAACGCGGCCACGGGAGCGCACGTCCTCGATTGTGCGGTCCGCAAGGGTCACAAATTTGGCTGCGTCTATTGCGTCATGTGGGTCGCAAATATCGATCATGTGGTGCGGAACGCGAGCGCGCTCTTCGGCGCTCGGCTTTCCGGTCCCACGCTCGAATTCGCGGTACACTTGCACGCTGTCGGCGCTAATGATTTCGCCAAAAATGCGAGTCGCGATGGCAATCGCCAAGTCCGTCTTGCCGCTCGCGGTCGGCCCTACCACGCTCAGGATCACGTCGGGGCTTTGACGCCACGAACGCACGATTTCGTCCGCTGCGCTATCGACCCACTTTGCGTTCGAGTTCATCAAAAGCCATGCGGGTGACAACCGGCCTTCCGTGCGGGCAGTGGCCCGCAAAATCGACCTGATCAAGTGACAAAAGAAGCGCGGTTACCTCATCCGGGTGCACGATATCGCCAGCGCGAATCGATCCATGGCACGCCATCGTCGCGAGGACGAGGTCAACGGCATCGGAGAAAGGTCGCTTGGCGGCGTAATCAACTTCTGCGAGCAAGTCTCTTACGAGCCGTTCGGGGGGCACGCGCTCGAGCACCTTCGGCACGGCGCGCACCGCGACTCCCGTGTCGCCCATGCGGGTAACGTCGAGACCCATTTGCAATATCGAATCGTGAAGCTCGTCGATGAGCGACGCTTCGTGAGTTGAAACCGTCACGACCTCGGGGATCAACAGTTGTTGAGTCGCTACGGTGCGCGCTCCGTACGAGGTCTTAAGACGATGAAAGGTCACGCGCTCGGCAGCGGCGTGTTGGTCAAGAATGTAGACACCGTCCTCACCTTCGCAGACGAGAAACATCGCACGCACTTGACCAACAAAACGCAAGTTCGCGTAGAACCCAACGCGCCTTGGGGTCTGCTTTTGTGGGCTCCCGTGGGGCGAGTCTAGCGACGAACCCATCTCGCTCTTGGGGAAGTCGAGGTCAGGTGCGTTGCGTTCGTTTGAGAACCGGAGCTGAGCTGGTTCCGCGAGCATTGCGATGGCAGGGCTTACATGCGATCGCTCGTCTCCTTCGTGAAGCACGGCGTAGCTGCTCGGTTCCTGGAGTTTCGTCTGGAACCGATCGCTCGTGTTCCCGCCAAACGCGGGTAGCGAAAATACCTTGCCGAGCGAGTGATTCAATTCGCGTGAGAGGGCGTCCGCAACGCTGCGCCCCTGGGCGAAACGCACTTCGGCCTTCTGCGGGTGGACGTTGATGTCGACGAATTCAGGCGGGAGCTCGAGGTACACGGCACCGAGCGGATAGCGTCCCGGCTCGAGTACGGAACCGTATGCTTGAGCGACGGCGCGAGCGAGCGAGCGATCGCGCACGGGTCGCCCGTTAACGAAGAAGTAGAGGGCGGTTGCGCCACTTCGCGCGCGCTCAGGGGCCGATAAGTAGGCCTCGAAGCGCATGTTGTTGCGCTCCCCAACGTTGAGCTCAAGTGGCTCGTCGAAGACGCTCGCGACGCGGTCCTTTCGTCCGGAACTTCGCAAGTACTCACGAGCCAAGCGTTGATCGCGCACGAGCGTGAACGAAACGTCCGGCCGGCTCAGCGCGGCGAGAAGCACGACCTCGCCCACCTGGGCTGCTTCTGCGCCCTGCGATTTGGCAAACTTGCGACGCGCGGGCACGTTGTAAAAAAGATCGTCGATGGTGATCGACGTGCCCTCAGCGGCGCCCGCCGGAGCAACAATCGGTGTCATGCCGCCAAAAATGGTGACCTCGACGCCTTCGCTCGCTCCGCGTAAACGGGTAACCAACTTGACCTTTGCGACCGACGCAATGCTCGGGAGCGCTTCGCCGCGAAAGCCGAACGTGGAGAGCCGCTGCAGGTCTTCGAAATGGGAGAGTTTGCTCGTGGCATGGCGTTCGAAGCACATGCGCGCGTCGGTTTCGTCCATGCCAGCACCGTCGTCCGTCACCACGATGCGAGAGAGTCCACCGTGCGACACCTCGATGCGAACTTTCGTGGCGCCTGCGTCGAGGGCATTTTCGACAAGTTCCTTGACGACGCTCGCGGGTCGTTCGACGACTTCGCCCGCGGCGATTTGATTGGCAATCGTGGGCGAAAGAAGTTCGATGCGGGACATTACTCAAACTCGGAAGTCGAGTCGTCGGTGTCTGCGACGTCGAGCGCGTGCCGCGCTTTGCTATCGAGCAGTGCGGCGATAATGAGCAGGCTCGCGAGCGTGCGAAAGCCGAGATAGACGGGCGCCCCCACACGCGCAATCTTCACAAAGGAATCGATCCACGATGAGTCTTGGCCCACCATCGCATACAGCGCCTGCGTATGGGTGCGCTGAAACGCGAGGCCAGCTTCGCGTGTCTCTCCGTCGACAACGTGGCGCGCCACCATGAGCGCGGCTTGTACGCCCACAAGTTGTACAAGCAGCGTTCGACCGAATGCTCTCGTGAAGAGCACTCGTACCGAGAAGGCTGCCATCGCGACGCTCACTAGGAAGAGCGCAACGTGCAGCGGGTAAGACGCCTTTTTGTGCGCATAGAGCGCGTCGCTCAGCACGTCGCTGCTTTGCTTGACGCGCAAGCGCGCCGCTTCGTCCCGTATGCTCTCGAGTTCGATCTTCGTTTCGGCGCCCTGATACTGCCGGAGACGGTCCCAGCCTTCGACGCCAGCGCCGATGGCGAACAGGAACGAGCCGATCAACGCGAGCGTCACGTACCATGGCCTCTTCGGCATGCCTTGGGACTCTTCGCGCGCGGCCATGTGGGTGCCCGGCCTTAGCATGTACGGACCGCGCGCGGTAATTTGGCTACGACTCGGCCGCGTACAGCGAGATTGTTCGCTGTAAATGCTCCGTTATCTGAGCGGCGAGCTCCGCGGGAGCGACGACTTTGGCGTGCGGCCCGAAAGAAAGTAACCAAGGCCTCACGCATTCAAGGTTCGGCAATCGGACCGAGAGCCGCATACGCCCGTCGCTCGCGATCGCCAGCTTCTGGCTCGGATGCACGCGCCGGTTTCTCAGAAATGTAGCCGCACTTGCGTCAAATTCGATGAGGACTTCGACCGGCTTGCCTTCAGGTGCGATGACTCCAAACTCGCCGTGCAGGTAGGTCGATGCGTCAAAGTCTGGCGGCACTTCAAACCGTTGCGTGGTGTCGATTTCGACCTGGCCCATTCGGTCGAGCATCAGAACCGAGCGCTCCGTAGACGCCGGATTTTCTCCGATCACGTACACAGTCCCGCGATGGACGATCACCGCGTATGGCAAGAATGGTTGCGCGCGCGTGTGGGGGCTCTTTTCGCGTTCTGACAACACAAAGCGGACCGGTCGCAATTCCGAAGTGGCGTGTAGCAGCGCGTCGAAGTCTTCAACGGACGTCGTGTAGTTTCGCAGCTCGGCCGGTGCGTAGAAGAAGCGCTCCTCGAGGCGAGAGTCGATCGTGCCCTCATTGCGAGAGGGCGCGCGCACGGGGCGTTGGGCAACGAGCAAGACTTGAGTCTGGGCAAGGTCGAGTTCCTCGACGAATGCTGAACCCTTGAGGCCTTCGAGCATGCGTCGTCCAAGCAACAGGCCGTAGGCCTGCGTGCGTCGCAAGAGGACCGCGCGACCGCGTTCGCTTGGCTTGATGCGCCATAGGTTCGCGCCGCCGGGGGCGGTTGCTATCGATTCGAGCTCGACGATGAGCGAGAGCTCCGTCAAGTAGCGACGGACGGATCGATGCGTGACGCGGAGCAAGAGTGAGAGGTCGTCGAGCGACAAGCCAGCTGGGTTGCTTTCAAGCGTCTCTTTGAGTCGGTCGAGACGGCGATGCTGAGTGAAGCGTCCGATCGGCCTCCCGACTTTGGGAACACGAGGGCGCGGAATCGGGCGAACTGCCACTGCTCTCTGCCCCTATATCTTCCGGTCGCGCATCTCTTTCTTGTAGCGCGCCTTATATTGATCGTGGCAACCCGTGCAGGATCTCTTGGCGGCGTCGAGGTTGTTGTCACGGGCAGCCTTTGCACCATCACGCGAAATAGAGGCCCAATTGCCATAACCCGGCGGAGCGAACGTCGCGATTTTGTCGAGGGCGGTTGCAAGCGCCGCGAAGTCTTGCGACGCAACGGCGGGCGAGGTGTTCGCCTTCATCCAGCTGGCGAGCGGACATGGCGGCAGCGGTTTGTCACCGCACGTGGGCGCGGGTTTTGCGCTCGCGCTCGGCGTGGCGCTCGGCGTGGCGCTGGCACTAGGCGGTGCACTTACGGAAGGCGCAACTGACGCGGGCGTCGCGGTGACCGCAGCGGTCGTCACGGTGGTGCTTGGAACGGGGGCAAGGTCCGCTTTCTTCTCCTCACAAGCGCCGCAAGCAATGAACGTGGCGAAGCAAAGGGACCCGAGTAGAAATAGGTGTGAACGCGCCATCTTCTTGAAACGTATGCGGCACAACCGATCACGCGCAAGCACGCAGTTGCAACTGTCGGCGTCGCGGCCGCACAATGACGGAAAGAGGTGCGACAGAATGACGACGCTACCGATCGTGCCCGAAGCCAAATTCCGCAAGCCGGCTGTCGACCCAAGTGCGTTTGCCTACCGCGAACTCCGTGCGGACGAATTCTGGCGAAGGGTCCCTGGCTTTGCGGACGTGCCTCGTGAAACGTTCGACGATCACCTCTGGCAGGCGAAGCACTCGATCACCAAAGTCAGCAAACTTGCCGACGTGCTTGGCGACCGCGTGAGCCGCGCGTTTTTCGAGGACGTGGAGCTCGGCATCAAGCGCGCACCGATGAGCTTGCGCGTGAGCCCATACATCCTTGGGCTCATCGATTGGGACGACCCTTACGCTGATCCGCTGCGGGTTCAGTTCCTTCCCGTCGCGTCGCGTCTCTTGCCCGACCATCCGAAGCTGGATCTCGACTCGCTCCACGAAATGGAGGACGCGCCAACGCCCGGGCTCACGCATCGCTATCCCGACAAAGCGCTGTTTCTTCCGCTCGATCAGTGCCCGGTGTATTGCCGATTCTGTACGCGGAGTTACGCGATTGGCCTCGACACCGAAGAGGTCGAGAAAGTGCAATTACGGGTCAGCGACGAGCGCTGGAAGCGTGCGTTCGAGTACATCGTCTCGCGACCCGAGCTTGAGGACATTGTCATCAGCGGGGGTGACGCATACCAGTTGCGCGCCACGCAGCTCGAAGAGATCGGCGATGCGCTCCTTGCGATGCCCAACGTTCGGCGCATGCGCTTCGCAACCAAGGGGCCCGCTGTGATGCCGCAAAAGATATTGGCCGATGCGGCGTGGACCGATGCGCTAACACGCGTGGTGGAAAAGGGCCGGAAGATTCACAAAGAGGTGGTTCTCCACACTCATTTCAATCACGCCGTCGAGATCACCGAGACCACCAAGCTTGCGATGGATCTCCTGACCGAGCGCGGAATCGTTGTGCGTAACCAAACAGTGCTTCAACGCGGAGTGAACGACTCACCTGAAGCCATGACGATGTTGGTCAAGCGCCTTGGTCATGTGAACGTGCATCCTTATTACGTCTACGTTCACGATCTCGTGCGAGGTGTCGAGGACCTCCGCACATCCGTCGAGACGGCTCTCTTTATTGAGAAGTACGTGCGGGGCAGCACGGCAGGATTCAACACGCCAGTGTTCGTAGTCGACGCACCGGGGGGGGGCGGAAAACGTGATGCACATAGTTACGAATACTACGATCGCGATACTGGTGTGAGCGTGTACCAGGCGCCATCCGTCAAGCCGGGACAGTTCTTCCTCTACTTCGATCCGCTCCATCAGTTAAGCGTGCACCAGCAACGACGCTGGGCCGATCCGATTCAGGTCGACTTCATGGTGAACGACGCTCTTCTCAAAGCGCGTCAGCGGCTACGATGACTGTGCAAGTCGGGTTTGATCTCGTTGCATGTGACGAAGTGCGAGAGGCGCTGGAAGCGTTTGGCCAATCGTATCTCGACAAGATCTATTTGCCCTCCGAGATCGCCTACGCCGACGCTTCGCCCTCTCAACGGGCAGAGCGGCTCGCGGCGAGGTTTGCTGCCAAGGAAGCCGTCTTTAAAGTTCTGCAATGGCCTGCCGACAGTCCGCGCAACTTTCGAGATATTGAAGTGGTGCGAACCGCCTCAGGAAGCTGCGAAATTCGGCTGCACGGCGAGGCGCGAGTGCGAGCTAACGCTACATCTCTTGACGTCTGTTCACTCAGCATGACGCACGTTCGGGACACCGCGGGGGCGGTCGTCCTTGCCATTCTTAAGACCGCGTAATCTTTCCGTGCTGCTCCGCTGCAACGTGCCGTATCCTCAGTTCTCCAAATTGCCGCGGATGAACAATGGACAATCAAATACGTACGATTTTGAAGCAGCATGGGAAGTTGGGTTCGGACGCGATGTCGCTCGCCGAAGACGCCGACCTGTATCAAGCAGGCATGACTTCGCACGCGAGTGTCAACGTGATGCTCGCCCTCGAGGGTGCCTTCGATGTCGAGTTTCCCGACCGTATGCTCAAACGCAGCGTCTTCGAGAGCATTCGCAATATGCGCGCCGCGATTGAAGAACTCACCGGGGGGCGTTGAACATGACTAAGCCACTCGAGAACGCGCAATCCATCGCGCGCGAAATTGCCCGCGTTCACGCTGACGATGTCGATCGTCAAGCGCGTTTCCCAAAGGAAGCCGTCGATGCGTTGCGAAGCGCGAAGCTTCTCGGCGCCTCGGCGCCTGTAGCGTTGGGGGGCCTTGGCTCGTCGGTGACGGAGCTCGTCGCGATGTGCCAAGCACTCGGACAGGCTTGTTCGACGACCGGCATGGTCTTCGCCATGCACCATATTCAAGTCGCGTCGATGGTGCTTCATCCGGGCACGAATGGCGCCATGGCGAAGTATGTGAAGGAGATCTGCGAGAAGCAGTGGCTCATTGCGTCCGTGACCTCTGAGGTGGGCGTGGGCGGCGATCTGCGTCGAAGCGCATGCGCAATTGAAACAACCGGGGATACATTTTCTGTCGTCAAGGACGCGACGACGATTTCTTATGGCGCCCAGGCCGACGGTCTCCTCCTCACGGCGCGCCGCAGTGCAGATGCCGCGCCGAGCGATCAGGCGATGGTGTGGTTGCGCCCTGGCGATTACACGCTTGAGAAAAAGGGCAACTGGGACACGCTCGGCATGCGAGGAACGTGCAGCCCGCCGTTCCGCGTCACCGCTAAGGGCAAGGCCGACCAGGTGATGACCGAGCCGTTTTCGGACGTGGGGCCGCTCACGATGGTGCCCTTCTCACACCTCCTTTGGGGCGGCGTCTGGCTGGGCCTCGCAACGGAAGCGGTGTCGCGCGCGCGCGCGTTTGTTCGCGCGGAAGCAAGACGAAGTCCGGGTGCACCAGGAGCCAATGCGCTTCGGCTCTCCGAGTTACAGGCGCAGCTGCAATCGCTTCGTAGCCTTGTGTACGCGATGGCAGATGAATACCAAGCGTCGTTGGTCAATAAAGTTGACAAAGATCTATTGCTCTCGGTGGGATATGCGCTTCGGCTTAACAACCTGAAGCTCGTCGCCTCACAGTCGATCGCCCAGATGGTGACGGCTGCCATGCCGATCTGCGGCATCATGGGCTACAAGAACGACTCCCAGTTCTCGCTCGGCAGGTTGCTCCGCGATTCGTTTTCGGCACAGCTGATGATTAACAACGATCGCATTCACATGACGAACGCGCAGCTGCTTCAGGTCTACAAAGATGATTCGTGACTGCGTGGCGCGTCATTGAATTGAAGGTCGCGTGAGGACTTGGAAGTGTCGGACGTAGACCACCAAAGACACGTACGTTTCAAACTTCACGACCGTTGTCTTGCTTGCCGATGCCAATCGATAAAAATCGGGAGATTCACGAACGATGAGCACACTGTTGCAGGATTTGATCTCCAAGGGACTCTTGATTCCGACCGGTGTTGACGGCGTGTACGGTCGAGGCGGTGTCTTCGAAGACGTATTACTGCGATTCGACAGTTACATTTCAAGACTTGCCGCGAACGACAAGGCAGACGTGATGCGCTTTCCGCCGCTCGTCACGCGCGAGAATTTTGAAAAGAGCGGATACCTCAAGTCGTTCCCGCACCTTGCCGGGCCGGTTTTCAGTTTCAACCGACCTCCCGCAGACCATGCGACGCTTCTCGAGCGGGTTCAGGCAGGCCAGCCGTGGGGCGACATGCTTGAGATGACCGACACGGTGCTCACTCCTGCCGCCTGCTATCCTGTGTACCCGACGCTCGCGCACGCGCCCCTTGCGAAGGGTGGGCGACTCGTCGACGTGCTCTCGTACTGCTTCCGTCACGAGCCATCGATAGATCCAGCACGCATGCAGATGTTCCGCATGCGTGAGTTCATTCGAATCGCCTCCGCTGAAGAGTGTCACGCGTGGCGCGATCAGTGGATTGAGCGCGCGGGACATTGGTTGCAGGATCTTGGTCTTCCGGCCGAGTCGGCTGTCGCAAACGATCCTTTTTTCGGTCGTGGTGGCAAGATGCTTGCGGCCAATCAGCGTTCGCAAGAATTGAAGTTCGAACTCGTGGTCCCGATCGCGAACGCCGAGGGACCGACTGCCATCATGAGCTTCAACTATCACCAGGAGCATTTCGGCAAGACGTTTGGAATTACGCAAGCCAACGGTGAAGTTGCGCACACGGCGTGCGTTGGCTTCGGCATGGAGCGCGTCACGTTGGGCCTCTTCAAGTTCCACGGTCTCGACCCCGACAAGTGGCCAGCCGGTGTTCGCGATCGATTGTGGGGCTAGAGGCGCCGTCAAGGTAGGAGGGGGGGTCGCTCCGCGCAGGATGACACAAAGAGGGGTGATTCATGTTCACTTGGCCTGAAATTCCGCGGCCCTACGAACCTCACGCGTTGCACGATGCAGGCGCAGCCTGGCCCGAAACCAACTGCTATGTCGATCTTTGGATCGAGGTCTTGCACGGTCTCCGCCTCAATCCGATCGCGGCACTCGGCTTCACGGTTACGCTCGATTGGGAGGGTGACCAGTTCTCGTTCTTCAAAATGCCTGCGGGCGATCTCGATGGGCTGTACGGCATTGCGATCGGTGAACTCAATGTGTGGTGGTCTTTGGAAGAGCAGGTCGCCGTTCAGGTGGCACGCGGCCAGCTTCCGATCGTAGACGCCGACGCTTTCTTTCTGCCCGATACCCGCGGCACGAGTTATCGCGCGCACCACACGAAGACGTCAGTGGGCGTGCGCGTGATGGATCGCGCAGACAAGCGCATCGAGTATTTCCACAACGCGGGCTACTTCACGCTCGAAGGCGAGGACTACGACGGCATCTTTTCGAAAGCGGCTGGTTCGATGGGCCTCGCTCCCTACGTTGAACTTGCAAAACTCGACGGCCTCGTCAGGCGCGATGAAGCGGCGCTCGGGAAAATCGCGCTCGGCTTGCTCAAGTACCACAATGATCGCAGACGCGTTCGCGACGAAAAGTTCGGTTCTGCGATGATGCGGTTTACGAAGTCTTTGCCGGAGGGTGTCGCGTGGATACGTGCTCAAGGGGGCGAGTCGTTTCATGCGTATGCCTTCGCGGCGGTGCGTCAACTTGGCGCCGCGAGTGAACTGCTTGCTGCGCACCTCAACTGGCTTCAGGCGTCGACACCCGTGTCATTCGGAGCGGCGGCGGATTCGTTCGGGTCAGTCGCCAACCTGACCAAAACGCTGCAATTCAAGCTCGCGCGGGCGTCGGCGTCGACCAAGCCGTTCGACGCCCAGGCCGCGACCAGTGAGATAGCGGACCAGCTGAGGCGTGGGTTTGAGTCGCTTGATGAAGTCCTAAGACAATGATCGATTTGGCTCTCGGTGGCGGTGCCTTTCGTCTGCGCTCCAGCAGCGATGACAGTGAGCTAGCCTTTTCCGCCTGGACGTACCTGCGCTGTGACGAAGGCCAATACGCGTTGCCATCGGCGTTGCCCGCTCTTGGCTTTCGCAACGCTCCTGTGCCGGGAACCGTTGCCGCGGCGCTTCGCGAAGAGGGGAAGAAAATTGACGAAATGGGCAACCTCGACGGGTGTGACGCATGGTATCGCGCCGAGGTTTCTGCGCCCAAAGGCACGCCTTGCCGGCTGCGCCTCGAAGGGCTTGCGCCTGTCGCCGAAGTCTTTGTGAACGGTGAGCTTGTGCTCAGTTCGGACAACCAATTCGTAACGCATGATGTTTCGTTTGTTTCAGCGGGCAGCAATACCGTTGCGATTCGCTTTTGCGGCCTTGCGAAGGTACTCGGGATGCGGCGCCCGAGGCCTCGCTACAAGGCTCGGCTGGTGGGTCATCAGAACCTGCGTTTCTTTCGCGCGAGTTTGCTCGGGCGCATGCCAGGGTGGACGGCGAACGCGCCGGCATTGGGCCCTGTTCGGCCGGTGACGGCACACCAGGTTGGGGGCATTAAGGTAAGCAACTTGACTGTGTCGCCTTCGCTCATAGGATCGCAAGGACGCGTTCGGGTCGCGCTCGAGGCGACGGTTTTGGCGGCGGTGAGCGAAGTGTCGCTGCTGCTTGCCGATGCCCGCGTGAAGCTTCGTTTTCGCGAAGCCGATGGTGTGCTCGAAGTGGACGATAGCGTCGACGCAGGGACCGTTCGGCGTTGGTGGCCGCATACCCACGGGGAACCTTCGCTCTACTCCGTGGGTATTGTAGTCAAGTATATTGACGGAAGGTCCGTCGAGCTCAAACACGGTGCGATCGGCTTTCGCACGATCAGGCTCGACCGAGCAAGCGGCGCGTTTGCGCTGTATGTAAACGACACGCCAATCTTCTGTAGAGGTGCCGTGTGGACGCCGCTTGATGCTCTCTCGCTTCAGAACACGCCGGCGGCTCTCGCCGATGCGGTTGATCAAGTCGTGGGGCTCGGCGCCAATATGCTGCGAACGACTGGAACCATGCCGTACGAGTGCGATGCGTTCTTCGATGCGCTCGACGCACGTGGCGTGATGCTGTGGCACGACTTCGCTTTTGCCAACATGGACTACCCCACGAGCGACCCCGCGTTTGCGGCGAGCGTCGTGCGCGAGGCCGAAGAGCGAGCACTGCGGCTGGTCGGGAGACCGAGTCTCATCGTACTGTGCGGCGGGAGCGAGATCGAGCAGCAGGCATCGATGATGGGCCTTCCGGCCTCAGATTGGCTCCAGCCCCTGATTGCAGAGTTACTTCCGACCGTGGCGGGTGCCGTTCTGCCAGACGTTCCCTATGTGACGTCCACTCCGACGGGTGGCAGCACTCCGTTTTCGGTCGATTCCGGGGTTACGCACTATTGGGGAGTCGGCGCATACCGAGGGCCTCTCGACGACGTGAGACGTGCAGGCGTTCGATTTGCTGCAGAGTGCCTTGCATTTTCAAATGTGCCCAACGATGTTACGATTGAGCGTGTTCTTGAGAACGGCGAAATGCCGGTCGTCCATCCGAAATGGAAAAGTACGGTACCGCGCGATCTCAGCGTCGGTTGGGACTTCGAGGACATCCGTGAGCACTATGTGGAGGAGCTCTTCGGAGAGCGTGCGCGTGAGATTCGTTTCTCCAACATGGATCGCTACCTCGAGCTCTCGAGGGCGGCCATTGCACACGTGATGGCGCGCACCGCTTCAGCGCTTCGCGATCCGCGCGGCGTGTGCCGAGGCTCGCTCGTTTGGACCCTCCGCGACTTGGTTGACGGCGCAGGCTGGGGCATCGTCGATGCGCAAGGTCGACCCAAGTCTGCATATTATGGGCTAAAACGCGTCTGGCAGCCGATCGCGATCGACTTCATCGACGATCGTCACAGCGGCGTGCGGATCATCGTGTGGAACGATACGAATCGAGTGTTTGCTGATTCTGTGTCGCTTGCGCTCTACCGTGATGGTTGCGACCGGGTGGCTGAGGCTGAGTTCTCCGTGAGCGTCGACGCCCATGCGGCGACCGTGATCGGTGTGGAGGACGCGCTCGGTCGCTTTGTCGATCCCAGCTACAGCTTTCGTTTTGGAAGCGCGGCCCAAGATGTGTGTGTCGCCACGCTTGTGGGGCTAGAGAAGACGGCGTGCTTTCTTCCGCTCGGCATCAAGCGATCCATGGTCCGCGACCTTGGCCTTACGGCCGAGGCCACACGATGTACCGATGGCACGTACGACATGCGGCTCAGCGCGAGAGCATTCGCCCAGTGCGTGAGCATTTCAGTGCGAGGGTTTGTGCCCAATGACGACTTTGTCGATGTGGCTCCGCAAAGGGCAGTGCGTGTGAAATTGCATCCAGAGCAAGAAGGCGCGAAACTGTCCCCATTGAGTTTCGTCAAGGCGCTTAACATGGAGGCGACCGTTCCGGTTCGTGAACGCACGCCGTGATGAGAGCTGCTGAGCCCGTCTATTTCGCGTCCGCAGAAGCGCCCGAGAGGCCGTGCTTCGGATGGATCCATGAGTCGCCAGTGCAAGGCGACACGGCGGTGCTTATTTGTGCTCCGCTTGGTTACGAATTCGTATGCGCGCACCGGGGCATGCGTGTGCTTGCGGAGACGCTCGCGGCGGCAGGTCTTTCGGCGATGCGCTTCGATTACGATGGTGTCGGCGACTCGGCCGGCAGTGAGCACGATGCAAACCGCGTTGGGGCCTGGCTCCTCTCCATGCGCGCCGCTGAGCGAGTGTTGCGCGAACGGACGGGCGCATCGCGCATCATCATATTGGCCTTTCGCGTCGGGTGTGCGCTGGCGCTCGAGGCATTGCCGGATATGCCCAGCGTCGCGCAGCTTGTTTTCGTTGCGCCGCTTTCGGGAACCACATTCGTGCGTGAGCTGCAAGCGTTTGCCAAGCTCGGTAGTCCGCCCGACGAGCTCGAGTGGACTGATGAAGGTGCTCAGGTCGCCGGATATTGGATGTCTCGTGATGCGCTTGAGGGCTTGCGCCAACTTGGAAAGCGCACGCACACCGCTGAATCGCTGCGTATGCTGGTCATCCCTCGGGACGACATTCCGCAAGATGATCCCCGCATGACCGCGCAACTGAGTCGGTGCGGGATCGTGCCCGATGTTCGTAACGCTAATGGTTACGAAATGCTCATGGCTGACCCGCACAAGAGCGAGGTATCGGCGACGCTCCGTAATGCGGTTGTTTCGTTTTGCACGGAGCATGCGAGCCTCGAAGAGCCAGCTTCGCGCGATGTTGTGAGGCCGATAGTCCAAACGGCTTCGGCGACAATTGGATCGGACGACATCGCCGTTAGAGAGATAGTTGCGCGTGTAGGCGCTGACCTTCTCGGTGTCCGCACCGTGCCGAAGAACGGTGTGAAGTCGGGCACACCGCTCATCGTGATGCTCAACGCGGGTGCGGTTCACCACATTGGCGTCAATCGATCGCACGTGATTTTGGCGCGGCAACTTGCCCAAAGAGGGACGAGTTCGATTCGCCTCGATCTCGAAGGTCTGGGTGACAGCGCCGTCGGCGACGATGCCGTTGCCCCAAGGTTGTACTCGACACGCTCGCTTCAGACGCTCGTCACGACGCTCACGGCTTTGCGTGACGAGCGAAAAATCGTCGTGATTGGCCTCTGCGCGGGTGCGTACTCGGCGTACCACGCCGCATTGCAGCAGCAAGTGGATGGTGTGATCCTGATCAACCCGCAAACGTTTTCATTCAAAGAGGGCGACACGTTGGATGTGGCGAGCTCGCGCTCCGTCTACAAAGACGCGGCCAGCGTGAGGGGGAGCATGCTTCAACTCAGCTCTTGGAAACGAGTTGTCCAAGGACGTGTCGATGTGGCGCGCTCGGTTCGGATTGTCGCCCATCAAGGCTGGCTTCGTACGCGAACGAAGGGTTCGCAGGTGCTCACGACGCTCGGGATCATTCAAACGACTGACGTTGAGCGCAAGCTCACGAAGCTCGCAGACCTCCAAACCAAGACGCACTTTATCTTCAGCAAATCCGATCCGGGTTTGGACTATCTCGACGAGGTGCTGAGTGGCCGGACGCAGGCGTTGATCGACAAAGAGGTCGTCGAGCTTTCGATCATCGAAGGCGCCGATCACACGTTTACGCCGCGCGGGACGCAGGATGTGCTTTTGCGATTGATCACGGACTGGCTTGCCGACAAATTTGGCGTTTGATCCGTTCTCGGATTACGTGCCTCTGTGCCGCAATATTTCCGATTGGCAAAGTCCTCCCGGCCGATATTCTCCCTAAGGCGCAAGTGCTCGCGATTTCGCGGGCGGCGCGCGATCGGATGATCGCTTGCTCAAGGGAGGTTTTCGATGGTCGAGGTACTCCGCACCGGTTACGCACCCGGTCCAGTTATCGTCATTTTGAAACTGCAGAGCCAATACGGGGTCGCAAGCAGTTACTCCGACGAAATCTCGCAGGCCTTTCGCGATCTCGGCCACGAGACCGTTGTTTTTGACACCGCGGATCCCTACGGGCCGGAACTCGTCAAGTTGCTTAACGCGGGCAAGGTCAAGTTCGTTTTTGACATCAACGGTGCGGGCACGACGGTTCGTATTGAAGGCAAGCCGATCTGGGACCGGGCGAAGACTCAACTCATCTCGCTCTGTGGCGATAGCCCAGTCACAATATCGGATCGCCTCGTGACAGACATTCATCATTGGCTCGTGCTGTTTACAAACGAGACCTGGCTCGCGCTCTACCGGCGTGGCTTCCCCGATCGTGTCAAAGCGCGCAGTGGCCTTAGTTATCTTGGCGGGCGCAAGTTCACCGATGGGCCATTGAAGCCTATTCGTGACCGAAGGCACGGTGTGACTTTCGTCGGATCGTTCTACGGAACCATGGACAAGGCTACTCGCGTCATGAGCGACAGTTCGCTGATGTCGGGCCTCCTGCGCGACACGCTCGCCGAGGCAGTGGAAGATGGGTCGCGCGCCACCGTCGATATTTTCGCGTCACACCTTTCGAAGCGAGGCGTCGATCCAAACGATGTCCCCACCCGTTCGGTCTATCGAGCGGTGCAGTACATCGAGGAACGGATTCGCAGCTTTCGTCGCATGCGTTTGCTTTCGTCGATACGTCGAGTTCCTGTGCACCTGGTCGGTCCCGCGGACTGGAAGATCGTGCCGGAGTTGGGGAGTAACTTTGACGTCCATCCGCCCGTACCGTTCCTGCAGATCGGCGACCTGTTTGGCGAGACCAAGATCAACCTCAGCATGCTCCCAGCGTCTACGGGCGGCATGCACGAACGCACCCTTTGCGGCATGCATCACGGAGCGGCGACTCTGAGCGACAATTCCCTCGAGATTCCAGCCGAATTTCAGAATGGCAAGAATCTTTACCTTTATGACTGGAAGGACCTCGCTCACATGGATGATCGCCTTGAAGCGATTCTTGCTGACGAAGCGTCGCTTTCCGAAGTTGCCGAGGCGGGTCGAGCCGAAGTCGAGGCCCACTATGGTTGGAAAAATACCGCCGAGACTATTCTCGCCGCTTCGGAGCGTCACCACTACTGGTTGGCGCTGAACGAAAACCCTTAGCTCCGACGGCCAAGTGATTAGCTGCAGCGTTTCGCGACCTGCAGCCCTTGGATGAGTTGGTCGTTGAGTGACTTTGTGAAGTACCCGCTTGCCGGGCCGACGGACTCGATCGTTGGCAATCTGTCCCGAACGCGGGCGAGCAAGGCCAAGCATCGCTCGCGATCGTTTTCATTGGGTATCGGCAAAATCTGCGGCGCGTAGAGACTCTCCGCGTGCAGGATGGCCGACTCGGCTTCGACGATTCCAAGTTCGATCAGGTCCTGACATACCTGCTTCGTGAGCAGCTCGAGGTCGGGTTTGCCCTCGCCGAAGAACTGCGCGTTGCATTCGACGACGAGGCGCGCTTGCGGTTCGTCGATCGCCGCTGCCTCGGACTGGTTTGCAATGCGATAGGCAATGCGCTCGCGGTCGACGACAAACAGGCTGCTCAACGTGGCGCGAATCTTCTTTCGGTCGACGATCAAAAAGCAAAATGCGGCGGACGTTTTCTTCTCCGATGCGTCTTTCGAATCGATGTCCGAAATGCCCGACACACGCGCAAGCGAGGCCAAGTCAAGACCCCACACAAGGCGCT
This sequence comes from Myxococcales bacterium, assembly GCA_023248735.1. Lineage (GTDB taxonomy): Bacteria > Myxococcota_A > Polyangia > Polyangiales > Polyangiaceae > JAHFDX01. The sequence continues at coordinate 15,050 of JAHFDY010000007.1, read as the reverse complement.
CCGCTTCCAGCTTCTCGCCCGTGGACAGCGATATGCGAAAGATCCCTTCGCGTCGCACTTCCGTGACTTCCGCTGCGACAATCGTGACCCGACCGGAGGCACCCATTCGCTCGAGGATGGCTTCAGGAAGCGCGCCGACGTACCCCTTCGCCGGGTAGTGAAAGAGCGTCGGTCGCAGCGCATGCGGTTGCGGCCCAAGAGCTGCGAGGACCGTCTCGGGGTAGTAGAGCGGCATCCAAAGACAACGGTGATAAATCGCCGCGAAGCTGCGTGCCCCGCCAGGCAAAAGTTTGTCGGCGAACGGTTCGACGAACATGCGGTGAAACATCGCGCCATGATTGGCGAGCGATGCGTCCTCGTATGATGACGACACGTAAAGAGGGTTGTCGAGCTTCGTCGAGGCGTGAAGTGGCCTGTTTGCGCACGCGAGAATCGCGCGCGTCTCTCGTTCGATCTGCGCCGCCGCCCCTTCGGAAACTCGCCGCAAGATCGACAAATCGTTGGCCATTATGAGGTCGGGTACGATCTCGCCCTTCCAAACCATCAACGGCGTTGACGATTCATGAATGGGCAACAGGCCTTCGACATAGTCACGAGAGGCTTGGCAGAAGCGCGCAATATCGTAACGCGTGCGCGTCCCATACAGGCTGACATCGAGCAGCTGATCCTTCGCGAAACTTGTGAATTCGAAACACACGGTTCCGAGGTCAAAGTTCGCGCCACGAATATTGCGTGAAGTGAAGTGGCCACCCCAGTTGCGGCTGCCGTTTACGAGCACGACAGGGGTGCCCTGCATCCCGAGCTCGGCCGCCGCGACCATCCCCGCGAGACAGTTGCCTACGATGACCACCGGTTTGGGCTGAGTCTGCACCGATTCACCTATTGGAGCTTCACGTTTACGAAGATTTCACTTGCGAGATCGGGCAATTCGCGTCCGAGCGACCAGAGGCCCTCAAGAACCTTGTCGGTCAAAATGGACCTCGCCAGTTCCATTTGAACATGGGTAAACGGCTTGACGAAATACCCGCCGTCGTTCGCGACTTCAAGTTCGTTTGCCTCGACGAGCGCCCGGAGCGATTGTCGATCAAAAAGAGATGGTTGCGCCAGTGCCAGATTGCGTGCGCTCGGCTCATATTCTGAGCGAACGAGGCCCATCGTTCGCGCGAGCCTACGATGAAACGAAAGCGCATTGGGTACGTTGATATGACACGTTCCACTAGGCGCGAGCATCGCGCGACACGCCCCAAGAAGCCGAGCGGGAGCGTCAACTTCGTGAAGTAAACTCGAGCAAACGACGAGGTCGGCTCCGCCCGGTAGATGGGCTCTGACGGCCGCGGTGGCGTCCTCGGCGATCGACTCAATGACCGAACAACGCGGATCCGATGCGACGCGCTCCCTCGCGCGCGCCGCAAAGCCCTCGGCTGGCTCAATGATGATCCACTGCTTGATCGAGCCAGCGTGCGATTTGGAAACGAGGAGATCGTCGCCGCAGCCGAGTTCCACGACCGACCTTGGTTTGAGCGAATCGATGAGCTCGACAATGGTCCTCTGCCGGGCAAACACCATGTCGCGCTCGAATCCGTAGTCAGCCATGTAGGCATTTTCATAGGGAACGCGGCGTTCACTCATCGCGCAGCCGAGTGTAAACGAAATTTACCGGGCGCGATCGCTCGGCATCTGCGCCACTTCGGCGCGAACACGCATCGCCTTGGGAACTTCCTGGCTTCCCGCCTGTCTGCCACCGTGAAGCGAGCGCTCGTGAGACGTTAGCGTCGGCAAAAACCGAAGCGCGTGGCGAGCGCTCTTGTTCTCTAACCCAAGCGCGAAGGTGCACGCCTTCGAGGAGACTCCCATGTCACTCGCCTATGCAGCGGTGTTCGCCGCGCCATTGTCTACGACATCAACGACTTGCGCCGAGAGAGCGCTCCTTCGACTCGTGTGGGGAACGGCCACGTTTGCTGTTCGCGAAGTGGTCGAAGGGTGCACATTGCACCAATTGGCGGGTAACTTGATTGACCAAGTTGGAGAAGACATCGAGCTCGTTCGCTTCATCAACGGAAGGGTTCACTCACGCGCAGAGTCGGGTGACATGCAGGCTCTTGGGTTGGGCCAGAAACGAACGCTTGCGCTCACCAGCGGGTTCGAAGTGGCCATCGAGGGAACGCGCGACGAAGGTTCTCTGCTCCTTCCGGCCGCAACGGTGGCGCTGGGCTTCTTTAGCGCGAGCTTGCTCGGGTCCTTTGCGGTCCACTTCGGTCTTCTTGGCGCGGCAACGTTCGGTCACAACATGAGTGACGCAGAGAACGAAGCGTTCAATCGCGAACAGTTGCTTCGCATTCAGCACATTCTTACCGCCAACGCTGAGATCGAGCGTGAGAAGGAAATCACACAGGGTCAGAGTTCCAGCGAATCACCGAGCGGCACCGATGGCACCTCAGCAAAAGGGGCGTCCGGCAAAATGGGCCTCATCAGCGCTCCCGCTCGCGACACCCGTTACGCGGTCGAAGGTCGTCATGACAATCCGAATCCGCAACTTCGTGCGCAAGAGCTACGAGAGGCAGGCGAGTTTGGAATGCTCGGGATGCTCGCTTCGTATCGTCCGGCGGGCGGTCCTGCCGCCGACTGGGCGAAGCCCGACGCGGAAGGCCGTGATGACCGCAGCGCGGTGGGAAACATGTTTGGCCAAACCATCGGCGACGCGCAAGGCATTGGCGGTCTCGATCTCACGGGCACTGGTGAGGGTGGCAACGGACGAGGCGAGGGTATCGGCGTTGGCAATATCGGCGGTCTCGGCAATGGTCCGGGTCATGGTGGTCATGGTCCAGGCGGCGACGGGATCGGCGGCAGCCGCGGCTTTCTCGCCGCAGGCCACACGCCGAAGGCCAATTGGCCGCACGAGGGCCCGCCCGTCGCGCGCGGTGGGCACCTGCCTGCCGAGATCATTCAACGCACCGTGCGTCTGAACTTCGGGCGGTTCCGCTCTTGTTACGAATCCGGCTTGCGCACAAACCCAGGCTTGCGAGGTCGCGTGACCACACGCTTCGTGATCGATCGTACCGGTGCGGTGAGTCTCACGTCAGATGGTGGATCCGACATCGGAGATGCATCTGTCGTGTCGTGTGTCGTGCGCGCTTTCGGAAGTTTGAGCTTCAGCGCGCCGGAGGGTGGCTCGGTTACTGTGAGCTACCCGCTTGTGTTCTCCGCAGAATCGTAAGCGTTCTGACGAACGCAACATCGAAACGATATCGCCCAAATCGGCTACCCTACCGCACACCATGCATGCCCTCATCACCGGCGGCGCCGGTTTCATCGGTTCTCACATCGCGGAGCGACTCCTTCGCGAGGGGTACAAAGTCAAGGTACTTGACAATCTGTCCACGGGTAAGCGCGAGAACCTCGTGCCTTGCCCGGGCGCGGAGCTCGTCGTCGGGGATGTGCGCGACGACAAGCTCGTGCGCGAGGTCGCCAGGGGCTGCGACGTTATTTTTCACGAAGCCGCCGTCGTGAGCGTGCCGTTTTCAGTCGAGCATCCGCAGGAAACGCACGACGTGAACATTCAAGGGACCCTCAACGTCCTTCACGCCGCGCGCGCCGAAAAGACGAAGCGCGTCGTATTTGCGTGCTCGGCGGCCGTGTATGGCGAAGACCCTGAGTTGCCGAAAAAGGAGAGCATGGCGCCGCTGCCGGTGTCGCCTTACGGTGTCGAAAAGATCACCGGCGAGTACTACCTGCACGCGTGGTCGCAACTCTACGGTGTGGAGACCGTTTCGCTCCGCTACTTCAATGTGTTCGGGCCGCGGCAGGATCCAAAGTCGGCCTATTCCGGCGTGATCAGCATCTTTGTGGACCGCGCTCTGTCGGGAAAGCCCATCACCATTTTCGGCGACGGCGAACAGTCGCGGGACTTTGTCTTCATCGGCAATGTTGTGGACGCGAACATCCGCGCGGCGACGACGCCGGGGGTCAGCGGTCGTGCTTACAACGTGGGCTGCGGTACGCGCACAACGCTCAACGAGCTCCTCCAAGTGCTCGCCCGCATCACCAATCGTCCCCTTCCGCCTTCGTATGCGGAGGGTCGCGTTGGCGACATTCGCCACTCGCTCGCCGACATTTCGCGCGCCCGAACGGAGCTTGGCTACGACCCTAAGGTTGGCCTCGAAGAAGGCCTTCTGGCGCTGGTCAATTCGCTGCGCTGACGGCTATCACCTGCGCGGCGTGCAACGCATGCGACGCCTCGTCATGGGCGGTGAGCACGACGATCGTCTCGTGGGTTGCGACATGTTGGGTGAGCGCCTTCGCGATCCGGGTGCGAAGCTCGGGGTCAAGTGCCGCGAAGGGTTCGTCAAGAAACAGAACCTTCGACTGTCGAGCGATCGCGCGCGCGAGAGATACGCGCTGTGCCTCTCCTCCCGAAAGGTCAACCACCTTACGTAACCTGAGGTGGCCTCCTTCGCACGAGGCGAGTGCTGCATCGATACGCGCTTCTTGCAACTGAGGTTTCAGGTCTCGCAGCCCAAATCGTACGTTGTCAATCACAGATAGATGCGGAAACAGCAAAGGCTGTTGAAACGCGACCGCGATGTCGCGCTCTTCGGGTGCAAGTGCGCGCGCTTCGTCAACCCAGCTCACTGTACCCAGGGTGGCACGCCCCGAAGCGGGAACGACGCCCGCAAGTCCCAAGAGAAGAGACGATTTGCCGGCGCCAGAAGGACCGCAGAGTGCCGTAAATCCCGGTCCCATTGTCGCATTGAGCGAAAACGCCCGAGCGCCCCGTGCGACGCGGATCGCAACGCTAAGCATGGTGGCGATCCTCAATGAGCCAACCCGAAACGATGGCGCCAACGACGCCTATGGCAAGCAGCGCAACGGCGAGAGCACTTGCGTCGCTCGTCCTTCCCGCAGCAAGTGCGCCGTAGAGGGCCACGGAAGCTGTTCGCGTCTCGCCTTCGATGCTTCCGCCAATCATGAGGGTAATGCCGAACTCGCCCAAGCTTCGACAGAAGGCGAGCACAACGCCCGCGCTGAGTCCTCTTGCGGCAAGTGGAAGTTCGACGTGCAAAAAAACACGGTGGGGCGTCGCGCCGAGTGTTCGTGCGACGGCGACGTATTGGCGATCGATGCTCGAAAATGCGCTTCGTGCCGTGCGCGCCATGAGCGGCAGTGCGGCAATCGTCGCAGCCATGATGACAGCGGTGCGGGTGAAGAGAATGGACCCACCAAATGCGCGGAAGACTGCGCCGCCAATGAGAGAACGGCGACCAAGTAACCACAAGAGCGCGTAGCCGATCACGGTCGGCGGCAACACAAGCGGGGCAAGAAGCAACGCTTCGAGTGCGCGCCGGAAGGGAAGCGCGCCATGCGCGAGGCGATGCCCAAGCCACGTTCCAAGCAGCGCCGAAATAAAGGTAGCCGCAATGGATACAAATACGGATAACGCGAGCGGCGTCACGGCAGATCGAACCCGCTTCGTCCGAGAATTGCGCGCGCTTCCGTACTTTGAAGAAACGCGCGCAACGCCTCGCCGCCTTTCGTGTTGCCGTGTCCCTTGCAGGTGACGAATGTCTGTTCGAGAGGCGCGTAGGCATTGCGTGAAACGAGCGATCGCGGCCTCGCCCCGAGGAGTGAATCCGCGACGATGCCCGCATCGGCGTTGCCGCTCTCGACCCATTGCAAGGCCTGTTGGATATTCTCTGCGATCACCAACTTTGGAGCCAACGCGTCGAACACGCCTTCGTGCAACATCGCTTCTTTGGCAGCGCTTCCGTACGGAGCATGCTCCGGATTGGCGATTGCAATTCGTTTGAACCGAGCTGCCAAAAGGTCCCTTGCGCTCGTGATGACAGTGCCTTCGTGCACCACGAATGCGATGCGGCCTTTGGCGTAAGTGATTCGCGATGATGCGTCGCACGCCTCGCCCTCGCTCGCACGCATGGCAAACGCTGCATTCGCCGAGGCGAACGCGTCGAACGGTGCGCCTTGGCGGAGCTGTTCGGCGAGTTGCCCGGACGACCCGAAGGTTGTCTTTACGGTAAATCCGGTTGACTTCGTGAACGCCGGCACGAGCTCATCGAGCGCAACGGCAAGGTCCGCCGCCGCCGCGAGGCGCACCTCGAGCTTCGTCTCTCTCCTGCAAGACGTCAGCAGCGCGGCGGCCATCAGGACAGAAGCTTGCGCATGCACGCTTCCGTGTCTATCGCACATGGCCTACGGGTGACAGCGGGTCATGCGCGTGTTAACCGCTGTAGGAGATGGATCGTCTCCTGGCACGACTTGAGCGGCGCTTTGGCGGCTTCGCGATACCGAATCTGCCCGCCGTCGTGGTTGTCGGCATGGTGCTCGTTTTCATGCTGGCGATGATGCGTCCGGAAACGTTGTTGCTGGTGACCTTCGATTGGCCAGCGATTCGTGCAGGGCAGGTGTGGAGGCTCGTCACGTTCGTATTCGTGCCGAAGTCGTTCAGCATGCTCATGTTTTCGATTTCCGTCATGTTCACGTGGTGGGTGCTTTCGACGCTGAACGGCTTGTGGGGTGCGTTTCGGTTCAATGCCTATCTCTTTGGGGGGATGGCGAGCGTCATCGTCGCGGCGATCGCAACGGGTTCCCCAGCGAACAATTTGTGGCTCCTCGAGTCGTTCGTACTCGCGATGGCGACGCTCTTTCCGGATCAGCAGATTCGCCTCATGCTGATCATTCCGGTTCCATTCAAGGTTGTCGGATTTCTCGCGGCGGGTTTTGGCATCTATTCCTGTGTCATTGGGGATTGGGGCACGCGTGCGATGGTGCTCGCGGGTTTCGTCAACTACCTTGTCTTCTTTGCGGACTACTGGGTTGATTTCGCGCGAGGCCGATCGCGCATGGCGAGGCAGTCGATGCGGCGCGAATCGATGCGCGCCGAAGTGGACAAGGCAAGACCATCCGACGTCGGCGTCCGGGTATGCGCAATGTGTGGCGCAAAAGAAGAGGATGGTGCCGACATCCGCGTGTGCACGTGCGAAAAATGCGCGCCTCGCCGAAATTTGTGCCTCGAACACGCACGCAGCCACTGACGCAAGATGTTCGGAGGCACGCATGTGCCTGAGCCTCGCCTGCGGTCGGTCTAGGCGTCGCGCGAGACTTCCAAGACCACCTTGCCGAAGCTCTCGTTGGTCGCAACGTACGCGTGCGCGGATCGCGCGTTCTCGAATGGCACCACACGGTCGACAACGGGAGTCAGGATGCCGCTGTCAATGAGTGGAACGACGTGGCGCTCAAACGTCACTGCCGCGGCGATTTTCTCGTCGAGCGGTCGACTGCGCAGAACGGTTCCCATGATGTGTAGGCGCTTGCGGAGCACGAGCCCCAGATCGATCTCGGCTTTCGCGCCGGCGAGGAGGCCGACGAGCACAAGGCGACCTCTTGGCGCGAGCGCCTTGAGGTCTTCGGCGACATAGTGACCACCCACAAGATCGAGCACGACGTCGACGCCGCGATCGAAGGTCAACTTCATGACTTGTTCACTAAATTGACCACCTGCGGAGACGACGCAGGGGCAGTCGATTCGCTTCAATTTTTCGACCGTGCGCGCCGCCCCGATGCATCTTGCGCCAATCGCACGCGCAATTTGCACGGCAGCGGTACCAACGCCTGACCCAACCGCGTGGACCAGTACGGTCTCGCCCGCCGCGAGCGCTGCTTGTGTGACCATCGCGTCGTAGGCTGTGATGAATGCCTCTGGGAGTGCGGCCGCGTCGTTGAACGAGAGCCTCGCTGGCATGCGCGTCACCGTGTGAGCGTGCACGACGACGAACTCCGCGTAGGTGCCACCGCCGGCAAGCCCGAATACGCGGTCACCAGTCGCGAAGCTCGTGACGCCATCTCCGAGTGCATCGATGACGCCGGCGTATTCGAGGCCAGGAATGTCGGCAGGAGCGTCTGAAGGGGCAGGGTATTGTCCACGCGCTTGAAGCAAGTCGGCCCGGTTGACCGCAGTCGCTCGCACTGCGATGCGCACCTCGCCCTTGCCAGGCATCGGTGTGGCGACTTCACGGAGTTCGAGGCTGCCGTCGAGGATGGGCCTGACGATGATGATGGCGCGCATGGCAAATGAGCGTACACCGATGGACCCGTCGCGCTTGCAACGCGCGCAAAGAAGAGGGAAGGCAGAACCGATGACGAGAGTGGTACGTCCTGTCGTGCGATCCTTCGGGGCGCAGTTTGCGCGCGAGGCCGCCGCATGGGCCCTCGGGGGTGGGCACTCGGTTTATTGGGAGAGCAAGACACGTGCGCGATTGTTCGTGCCGAAGCCCGACGGTAGCCAGACCGATTTGGGCCTTTGGGCGATCCTCGACCTCGGAAGAAGTCGGTACCAAGTCCTCTCGGGAGGTGCGTTTGATGGGCTCGCATCGGTAGTCGTCCCCCGCAGCTCACATTGGATCGTCAAGCGGCGCGCCGAACGCGATTCCGTCATCGCTGGGCCGACACGCAAACTGAGTCTCGATTGCGGAACGTGCGGCTCGTGCTGCCGTTCCAACGAAGTGGTGCTCGAGCGCGCTGATCTCGAGCGATTGAGGGAGCGCCCGGAGCTCATACGCCGCCCCTTCGCAAGGCGACGTGCCGACGGGAAGATTGTGCTCGTGCTTCTTCGCAGCAACGATTGCAAACACTTGGGAAATGACAACCGCTGCGGCATCTACGAACTACGTCCGAATGCGTGTCGCTCATTTCCGATCGGGAGTGAATGCTGCCTCTACGCGCGTGAAGACGAGATGGGTCTGTACGACGGCTTACCCCCCGAGGGGTCGGTTCTATAGGTGCAGGCCGAAACGGATCATGCCGTTGACGAACGTGACGCCGATCGCTGCGATGAGTGCAGTAATGCACCCCGATACTTCGACATCCTTGACCAATTTTGACGCGAGCCAAAAGAGAATCGCGTTACCTAAAATTGATCCTGGACCCGCAAATAGAACGGTTGCGAAAGATTCGTGACTCAAGAAGTGCCAAAACAGCGCGTTGAGGAATGCGACCGTGAGTGCGAAGACAAACGCCTGCATGAGTCCGCCAACTTTGATGCCGGGCAAAAGCTGACCCACAACGAAGATCGACACCGTCGAAATGCCCAGGTGAACCAGCCCCGAGACTACGGGATCGGCGAGCAACGTGACGGTTGGTGCGGACGGCGTTGCCGGCACTAGTCCCGCGAACTCGTGAAATCGAGCATCAATAAAGTCAATGCGGTTGACCATACCAATGACAATAGAGCATCATTTGAACGCTCTCACCAGCTGCGAGCATCGAGCGACGCGTAATCTTCACCCGATCGCACGACTACCGCTCGTCCTCTGCGATCACAATGACTCGGTCTTCGACTCCGATCAGCAGCGGCGACTCCTTGTCGTGGGGGTTTAGGGTGATGCCGTACGCCTTGTCGGCTTGGCGCTCAAGCCTAGCCAATTTGTAACCGATAGCGATCTCATTTCGCTGACGCGCTCGCGCCATCAGATCGGCGAAGGTGACCGTTTCGCTCGGCGCAAGATAGCGAGAGGCGGGTTTGAGGTAGATCTCGCTTCCGTCTGCGCTACATAGGTCATCCCACAGCTCACACAATTCGCGGTTCTCGGAGACTTGCGCAAGAAGCCCGCTTACAAGTTCGTCCGACACCACGAAGTCCGTTACGTCAGCGACCGTGGCGAGCTCTTTGGTCTTTGGATTGCGAATCTCTGAGATGATGCGCGGGTTACCCTCTGCGAGGCTTCGCACGAGGAGCACGCTCATGAGGGTTCGAGCGTCGGTGTCGTCGGGATCACGGGCTTCGGACGTATCCGTGAGCACGATGGCAGAGTGAAAGCCCTTTGCACATACGAGCTCGATGTCTCGCTTCTTGGTCGGATCGCCTTCGATCGTCTCCACCTTCAGATTGCTCAATTGGTTGACGAAACGCGCGAGCTGCCGTCCGATTGTTTCCGAGTCGAGTGACGAGATGACCGTGGCCTTGGAGCCCTCGGCGACGTAGCGGTCGAGCTCAAGAAGCATACTTCCTAGTTCGTTGTGAAAGCCGAGAATTACGATGTGTTCCTGCTTGAGCACGATGGGGTGATTCGAGAACTGCGGAAGCGATCCCGTCGTCTTGAGGCGTCGCGGAACGATTCCAACCGAGTCATCCTCGAGCAAGATGACGAGGCGGTCGCCGACTTGAAGTACCGTGTCACCCCGTGGGTTTACGTGCACATGACGTGGCTGACCCTCTTTTCGCTGCTTCGAAACGTATCCGACGATGACCCCCTGGGGAACGCTCAGGTGAGCTTCGTCAAACGTCTTGCCGGCGAACGCGCTCGGCACGTCGACGAGGTAGAACTCGTCGCCTGAAAAAGAGAGCAACATCGCGTATACCTGCGCGAGACCCGTTTGACGTGCAGTTTGGACGAGCAAACGCGCGAGAAATTCGCGGGCGACGACGATCTCGAGTTGCTTCGAGCCAAGCGATGTCAAGACGTCGCGATGATCGATGTCGCTCAGCTCTGCAACGACGTACCCTTGCAGTGGCATGCCGAGACCACGCGTGAGTGCGAGCACCGACTTGACCACGCGCACGTCACCTTGGCTCTCGCCGTCGTCAGCGAGCACGATGATGCTGCGTGCGAGGTGCGCGCTCACGTTGCGAAGATCGTATGGAACGAAGGCAGAGCCAGCGCGAACAACGATCCGAGTCGTGCGCACTTTGGGCCGGCCAAATTCGCCAATGAGTTCGTCGATCACGTTCTCTTTATCTTGCTCCGATAGGATGACGATGCAGCTGTCGCCGCGACTTTCGTTGGCTTCGGCAAGTTCGTTGATGATGTGAAGCGCCCGCGCGTTGAACCCGAGAATGAGGCTGTGGTCGTGTTCAACGACGTGGCTCTTGCCCTTCCGAAGATCGCCAATTTTCTCTTGCACGCTGTCGGATACGAATCCGATCAACAACGCGAATAAGAGGACGCCCGAAAGCGTGGTCACGATCTCGGCAATGCGCACGCCCGTACCCTGATCGCTGGCGCCCGAACCCGGGTCGGCGACGCGGCCCCACGACCACCAGAGCGCTTCGAACGCGTTCGCGGCTGGATCCGAAGAGGGAGCGAGCACTTTGAGCAGCACCGCGCCCATCACCAGCGCACCGAAACCGAGCGCAAACACGAGCAAGAAGCGACCCGAGGCGCTCCATGCCATGTAGTTGTCAAAGTGATAACGCAACTTGGCTGTTAGGCCGGCTTTGTAGGGACGCACTCATTGGCGTGGTACCGTTCTTCGCGCGACCATGCAACGCACACTCGTTGAGTTAATTGCTGCCAAGCGCGATGGCCAGGCGCTTCCCGCCGGCGACGTCTCCAGGTTGATAGCGGCTTTCTCGGCCGGTGAGATGGCGGACTACCAGATGGCCGCGTTCCTCATGGCGGTCTTTTTCCAGGGAATGAGCGACGTTGAGACGGTCGCGCTGACCGAAGCGATGCTGCATTCGGGGCGGGTGCTCGACTTGTCTTCGGTGCGTGGATTCAAGGTCGACAAGCACTCGACGGGAGGCGTTGGCGACAAGGTTTCGATCTGCCTCGCGCCCATGGTGGCCGCCTGCGGTGCTCGCGTTCCGATGGTCAGCGGTCGTGGTTTGGGACATACCGGGGGCACGCTCGACAAGCTCGAGGCAATCGACGGATTTTCGACGGTTCTGTCCTCTGCGCAGTTCGTCAAAATTGTTGACGAAGTGGGTGCGTGTCTGATCGGCCAAACGGCGGAAATCGCTCCCGCAGACAAGCGCATCTACGCGCTCCGCGATGTGACGGCGACCGTCGAGTCGATCCCACTCATCGTGGCGTCGATTCTCTCGAAGAAGCTCGCAGAGGGGATCGATGGGTTGGTCCTTGACGTTAAGGTGGGTAGGGGTGCCTTCATGAAAGACGAGACGCGCGCACGCGCGCTCGCTGAGGCCCTTGTGCGCGTTGGAACCCAGGCCGGGAAGAAAGTTGTCGCGGTCCTGACGGACATGAGCGCGCCACTTGGCGTTGAGGTCGGAAACGCGAACGAAACGCGTGAAGCTCTCGAGGTGCTCCATGATCGAGGCCCTTCGGATCTTTTGGAGTGCACCCTCGTGCTCGGCGCCGAGATGCTCACGATTGCCGGTCTCGCGCGCACGACGACGGAAGCGCGCGACATGTTGCAAGGCGTGATCGCCGATGGCCGTGCGCGCGACGTGATGGCCAAACTTGTTGCGGCCCAGGGTGGCGACAGTCGTGTCGTCAACGAACCTGACCGTTTGGTCCTGGCTCCGGTGACGGTCGACGTCACGGCAGAGCGATCGGGCGTGGTCTCGGAGGTTGACGCACTTGAAGTTGGACTCGCGAGCGTGGCCATGGGCGCGGGGCGAACGCGCGCAGATCAAGCTGTAGACCACCAGGTCGGCATCTCGGTGCTAAAAAAGCCAGGCGCGGCGGTGAAGGCCGGCGAAGTATTAGCGCGTCTTCATGTGCGTGACGCCGCGGCTTCCACTGAAGCTGCTGCTCGCGTCGCTGCTGCGTTTTCGATTGGCGAGAGGGTAAGCACCCCAAGGCCGCTCGTGATTGCGACCATTCGTTAGCCGTCAACCTACTTTACTTTTGTACCGGGCAAGACCTCACCGTCCACCGTTGCGAGCCTTAGGCTGTTGCTCTCGCCCGCCGCGAGCAACATGCCGTGAGATACGAGGCCCTTGCCGAAGTCCCGCGGCGCGAGGTTTGTAACGACGACGACGCGCTTGCCAACGAGTGCTTCAGGCGCAAACGAAAGCGCGAGGCCTGCGACGATCTGACGGGGCTCCGCTTCACCGATGTCCACCTTGAGCCGAAGCAGCTTGTCCTTCTTTGGGACCTTTTCTGCCTCGAGAACGATTCCGATCCTCAAGTCTGTCGCCGCGAATTGATCGTAGGTGATGGGAGGGTCGATCGGCGATTCGATTGGCCCGAGTCCCGGCAGCGTTGCAGCGAGCACACCATCGCCTGGGGCATCTTCTGGATTGGCAGGTTCGCTCATTGTGGGTTCCTTCTTGGGGACGAGGCGAAGAAGCAGGGCGGCTACGGCGGCGGGGTCGAGCGTCGGGAAGAGCGGTGTCGCGATCCCGAGTTTGCGCGCGGCACAGTCCTCGAAATTGATCACGAGCCGATCGGTATTAAGCGCCGATGAGAGCGCGCCAAGACCCAGCTGCGATCGCATATCGTTTGCCTTGTCGGGGAGGGCAGGTGCGATGAAGGCGCTTAGGTGCTCAAGCACCTTGATGAGCGTTGAGAGGATCGTGGCGACGCGCGCTTGGTCTCCTTTTTTTGCTTCCGCCCACGGTGCCGCTTGATCGACGTAGAGGTTCGCGCGCGAGGATGCAGCCCACGTCGCTTCCAGTGCGCGATGGGGCTCGATGGCGTTCCAGTGAGCGATGGCGCTCTTAAGCGACGCTTGAACGTCCTTGAGAAACGCGTTGTCGAGCTCAATTCGCTGCGCTTGTTCAAACGCTGGTGCGGTGTTGTCCGTGTTTTTCAGGCACAAGCCGAGCACGCGGCTGAGCAGGTTGCCAAGGTTCTTCCCCAGGTCGGCGTTGTACCGTTCAAGGAGCGCCGCGTGATCAAAATCACCGTCTTGCCCAAATGCGATCGCTCGCAGCAAATGATACCGAAGGGTTGACGCTCCGCCAGGAAGTTCGGCCGCAAGCCGCAGCGGATCGACCGCGTTGCGCAGCGATTTGCTCATCTTCTGACCGTCGATGGTCAGAAAACCATGCGCGTACACTTTGGACGGCAGAGGCATCTTCGCGCTCATCAAGAATGCCGGCCAGAACACCGCGTGGAATCGCAAAATGTCCTTGCCCATAAGATGGATGACAAGCGGGTCGTCATCGGCGGTCGGAATTGCCTGCACATCGGCTGGCCAAAATCGCTTCGTGAGCTCACTTTCCCATCCGCCGAGCGCCGTCCAATAGTTGCTGAGCGCGTCGAACCAAACGTACATCACGTGCTTCGAATCGCCCGGCACCGGGACGCCCCACGAAAAACTCGTGCGTGAAACGCTCAGCGGCTTGAGTCCCGATTCGACGAAGCTCAGCACCTCGTTTCGACGCGACTCGGGCGCCACAAATCCGGGGCTCTTCGCGTAAAGGTCAAGTAGCCTGTCTTGGTACTTGTCGAGCGAGAAAAAGTAGGTCTCTTCCTTCAGGCGCTCTACCGGCTTCTTGTGGAGTGGACACAGATTGCCGGCAAGCAGCTCCTTCTCGGTCTTGAAAGACTCGCAACCGACGCAGTACCAATCTTCGTAGTGGCCCTTCTGCAGGTCCCCGCTCTCTTGGACACGATTCCAGATCGCTTGCACCAGCGCCTCGTGTCGGGCCTCGGTGGTTCGAATGAAATCATCGGTTTCGACGAGCAGCTTGGGCCACGCGTCCCGGAAGCGTTGGCTCATTTGATCGACGAAGGCTTGCGGTGTCAGTCCGCGTTCTTTGGCCTCGCGCTCTAGCTTGAGGCCGTGCTCGTCGGTGCCCGCGAGCAGGCGTACCTCGTGCCCGCGCAGCTGATGGTAGCGTCGCAGCGCATCGCCCACGATCGTCGTATACGCCGTGCCGAGATGGGGAACGTCGTTCACGTAGTAGATAGGCGTCGTCAGATAGACGCGTTTGGCTTGGGCTTCGCCGGGCATGCGCCGCTCATACCATAGCTTACGAGGCGGCCAGATTCTTACGAAATGCAGGCGTTTTTGCGTTGATTCACGCCGCCGGGTGCGTCACTCTGCCGGCCGGCAGAAGCGGATTCTGCATGCGAGGAGGATCAGTCGATGCGTGAAACTATGATGCTCGGTGTGTGTGGAGGGGCTCTTGTGGGCGCGCTCGCTTGGGGTTGTGGCAGCACGGCCAGTGCTCCTGACGGTGGCGGAACGGCTCCGGTCGATGCAGCACAAGACGTGACGGTGCAAGGTGATGCGTCAGACGCCGCGAAAGAGGCAGCACCACCCGACGCGCCCAAGGGGCCGTGCGAGAACGACGCGAACCTCAATACCTACAACCCGCCTGACGCGAGCGTTCCGGACTCGAGTCT
>JAHFDY010000151.1 GCA_023248735.1 Myxococcales bacterium | reverse complement strand
CAATAGGGCGTTGGCGTCATGTGCGGCCCAAGGCTCGGTGGCAAGGGCGCATTGTAGTGCATGCGACCGAGTGCCCATGCAGTGTGCCAACCGGCGATCGAGGTTGAGTCGAAGATCATCTGCTGCGACTCCGAAATATTCGGCGCAATCCACCGCAACGCGTGGACCATGTCGAGGTCATCACGAATGAAGTTGCCGTGCTCATTGAAACGGCCGCCTGTTTCGCGCCCGTACCGCAGCGTCCGTGGAGCGTCTGGAAGGAGCAAGACAACGGGCGCAAGGACCAAGACGAAAGTGAACCCACGCGCGATCTGCAGCCGGCCGAGCCGGCGTCCCACCCAGCCGAAGATCCCCTCGATGGTTGCGACGAATGGGGCCACGGCAAGTGCCGCGTACAGAGCGAAATAGTGGGGCCAGAAGTAGTGAATATCGGCGCCTTGCTTGAAGACCACATACTGGATGGTGGCGGCGACGAGCGTGCCGAGCGCGAAGAACTCGGTTTCGCGACGAAGAAGTACGAACCGAAGGACCAAGAGGGGAACGACCAGCTTGCCGAACGCAATCACCAACGGTGTGAAGGCGGACTCGATCCAAAACGCGCGTCCCACCAGAACGTCGCGTAACGGGACCTCCGCACCTGAAGACCGTCCCGCCGCCGCCCCGAGCCAATCGGCGAGCTTGCCCGCTTTCTGAAACGCGCCAACCCAGAGGCCGAGCGACATCGCCGTGATGGTTCCCGAAAGGGCCCACCACCGCGCGTAGCCTTCGATGTCAACACGCGGCAAGAGTCGCTTCGGAAGGATCGCGATGCGGCTGAGCGAGACTGTGAGTACGCACCCCACCAAAATGAACCCTGGCCAATCGCCGAACGTTGCAAAGACGACGCCGACAAGGCTCGACACGAGAAATCGATTGCTCTTTGTGACAAGAAATCGCTCGAGACCGTGCAGAAACAGGGTGATTCCGAAAATCACCATGACTTCGAGCTCGTTGAAATTCGAAAACGAGACCGCGATCGGAATGACTGAAAAGGTTGCCGTTGCAGCAGCGCTCGCCACCGTGCCCCATGCGTTCTTGGTGAGGTGCGACAGAAGGACGATCGTGGCCACACTCATCAGTGCCGCGGGAAGACACAAGGCAAGGTCGCGATGCCCGAGGACTCGAATGAAGAGCGCTTCGATCCAGAAAACGCCCCAAGGGTGATGACAGTAGTAATCCGTCGGAGGAGGTTGCGACGCGATTGCGTAGTCCCACACCGGGCCGAAGATCTTCCACCGCCACATGTTCTCGCCGGTGATCCCTCCGCCGGCGCACGCCGCGTAGTGACCAGCCCCCGGCGCTCCGCCGACGCCCAGAAATGCCGCAAATACGAACCATGTGATGGCAACGCGCCGAACCGCGGTGGCAAAGCGATCGACGAGGAAGGGTGGCGCCGAGCGCATACGCGCACACTAACAACGGTCGGGTAAACAGGACAGAATCTACCGCGTGCAATGTGGAATCAGTGGCGAATCGTCCCAATGTCATCCAAAGAGGCGAATGCCAACCCTGCTGTCGCAAGGCAGACTTCGGGCATGAAAAAAGTCGTCGCGACAGTGGTGGCTCTCACGGTGGCCTGGATCGAGCGGACTCGCGCCGCGCGTCGCCATCGGTTGCCCGACGCGTCGATGGTCAAGCAAGTCGCTCGAGGGTCACGACCGCGGCCGCGTAATCCCCTTCGTGGGTGAGTGACACCCACGCCCGGTCGACGCCCGCGCTTACGGCGACAGCCGCCGCAGACGCGTGAAACTGAAGCGAAGGGCGACCGCTGCGATCGCGTTCCACTTCGATGTCGCGCAAGCTTACGGCAAGCGGAGTCAGTCCCACGTGAGCGCACGCGGTGTCGAGAGCTTTCAGCGCAGCCTCTTTTGCTGCAAATCGCGCTGCTAGATGTTGGGCTGGACGGCGCGAGGGTGTTGCCTCGCTGTAGGCGACCTCATCGACTGTGAACGTTGCGTTCACGAACTCGCTCGCGCGGTCGCTCAACTGATCAGCGAACGAGGGAACATGAACAAGATCAATTCCAGTTCCGAGAATCATACCAAGGCCTTCGGACAAAACGTTCCGCCGACAAGACGTGCACTCGCGCTTGTGAGCATCCGCGCTTCCTCTTCGAGGTGAGCGAGCGTTCCTTCCTTCGCGTCGAAGGGACGTTCGGTGCGTCGACGTACGAGTGGCACCCGACCGCTGAGCACGCCTAGAAGCCGTTGCGTGCCGCGTTGCATGCGGTCCGCAAGCCGCGCTCGGTAGGCGAGTGTTTGCTCCCGACTGAGCATGCGGAAGAAGAACTGCGGATGCACAACGCAAAGAATGGCGCCGACGTGTCCGAAGCCCAGGCTCGTGATAAGCGCCGCACGCAACGCGTTCTCACCGGTCGTCATGGACTTGTCGCTGAACGTCATCACGCCAAAGGAGCGCATCGTGGCATCAACATCGTCGAGGCTTTGATTTCCCGGAACGATGCCGTCGGCCATTGCCTGAAGCACGCCGTTGAGTTGCCACGCCGCCGCGGCGCCCTTCGAATGCCCTGTGAGCGCCTTCTGCGAGATGACCGCAATCGGCAAGTGAGGCGCTCGGCCGAGTTTCTTTTGCAAAAGATCGTGCACGCGATTTTCGTTCACGTCGTTCATGGTTGTTGACGTGTCGTGCTTGCTGACGACGGCAATGTCATCTGGCCCAAGGCCGAAAACGGCGAGAGCACCGCGCAAAGGTGAGATGTCGCTCCTGTCCTTGTAGAACTCGTGCCCATGGTGACGGCAAGCGAGACGCACCATTTGTTCCGCCTCTTGACTACCCACGATCGCCGCAAGCTCTTTTGCGCGCTCCGCGACGGTGAGTACTTGGCGTCGTCGATCCTCGAACGCGCACGTGGTGTGAACGCTTCCGTAGAGCGCGTCGTCTTCGGCAGCCGCGGCGAGTACGCCCATTCCCGGAGCTGGCACGGACAGGTTGACACCATCGCCATGAGAGCTCGCGTGCGCAACGATGCCGTACACAGGCAACCCGAGATCAAGTGCGAATTTTGCCGTACACAAGATTTGCGTACCTGCACCCTGAGACTCCACAAACCCTCGCCGACGAACGTCGTTCGGGCGAGACATGTGTTTCGGATCGACGCCCATCGCTTCGAGTTCGTCGCTGGAGGCCGTAGCAGCCATGTCGCCAAAGCCGACTCCGCCTTCTTGCGAGTAGTCATCAACGCCACCGGCAACCATGAGCGTTGCTTGACCAGTAAGAATCTTGTCGATCGCATCGCCAAGCGAAATGGCGGCCGTCGCGCAAGCCGCAACCGGAAAAGACATCGGACCGTACGAGCCGAGGTAGCTCTGAATGGCGTAGCCGCTCACGACGTTGATCAGCGTCTCTTGGAGCGCATCGCCCTGCCGCGTAGCTCCTGCGTAGAGATCGCGGTACATGCGACGCAGCTTGTGCATGCCGCCAAACCCCGAACTTTGCGTGGATCCAACTTTTGAAGGATGCAGGTGCTCATAGATCTCTTCGGGCTCCAAACCAGCCGCCATAAACGCTTCGACCGTCGAAACGAGATTGAAGAGCGTCACGCGGTCGACTTGATCCACCAGAGACTGAGGTAGCCCGTAACGGGTTGCGTCCCATCCCGTTGGAATTTGTCCAGCGACTTGACGATCGAGCCGCAAGGCTCGCGCGACGCGAACGACCGCGCCTTTCTTGCGACGGACGATGAAAGTGCCGCTTGGTTCTTCGAAGAGCTCGTTGTTCAGCTCATCATGCGCGACGAACTCCTCTCCAACTTCGCGACTTGGAACGGGAAAAGAGAAATCACGATCGAGATGGACGTCGTAGAAGCTCTGCATGGCGCTTGGATCGAAACCAACGACGGATGCGTCGAGAAGACGAATGCCGCTGTGCGCGATTGTGCGCGATTCGTACTTCGCCTTAATCGCAACGTCGTCGATCGCTTCATCGGTCTCAATGTCGACGAAGCCGGCGCCATCCGCGTTTGATTTGACGAAGCCCATCATCCACGCGAGCTCGACAGCCGCCTCGAGCGACAGCGTGCCGCTGCGTTCGATCGACCAGCGGCTTCGGCTGCCGCCCCAAGGACCAACCTCGCCATATCCGACGATAACGACCACGCGGGTGAGGTCGAGGTGATCAAGCATCGGCAACTTAGCAAGCGCCGCTGCGTCCGGAATTGGAGGCGCCAATGTCGGACGCGCTTTCGGAGATAGAGTGACGACCGGCGATCCCTTGCCGCGAATCAATTCGTCAAGAACATTGTCTAGTTCGCGCACGCGGTGCGTCTCGGCATTGCGCACGACCATCTCGCTCCGTAGCCGCGCGGCTCGCTCAGGCAGATCGTGCAACCTTTCGAAGCCACCCGCGAGTTCCGCGAGGAGCGGTTCCTCGACCGCAAGCCGGCGCACATCGGGGTGCAGCAAGGCCACGAGCAGGCATGCCATCTCGTGTGTCGAGAACGTGCGCAAGCCCGTCTCGCGCTCGAGACCCGCAGCAACAACGTTGTTGTCATCCATGAGGCCAGTGCCACGCACCCAGCCGATTCGCGCTCCGCACAGCGTGACAAAGCGACCCCAGCTGCGTTGCTCCGATCGCCACTTGTTAAGCAAAGCCTCGAGTGCCGCTTTGCCCTCGGCGTACGCGCCGTCGCCGCCGAAGAGGCCGTGGTTGGGTGACAAAGGAAGCAGCACATGGCAGCGCTTCTCACGAATGTTATGCTTGTCGAACGCTTCGGCGACACGTGCGATGAGGCGCTCAACGCCAAGAAGAAGCACACGAAGAGTCCCTAGCGAACGCTCGCCCATGGCGCCCAGGTCCCCCAGTTCTCCAGTCGCGGCGAAGGGCACCAAGAAGTCAACCGTCCACGCGGACTTAAGTTTGCGCTCGCCCGCACCGGCACGTTCGGCAAGCGGGGAGAAGATCCAGTCGATGAGCGCATCGACATCTTGCGTCGAGGCCTGGTTCATCGGAACAACATGGAGCTCAGCTCCGACGCCGGCGACCCGTTGGTAAACTTCCTTGAAAAACGCGATGCGTTCGCTGCCATAGGTGGAGGTCGTGACGACGACACGCGCGCCGCCGTGCAGGAGCGCTTCGACAATCGCGACCCCTATCGATCCAGGTCCGGCGCCAGTGACGAGTGCGGTCTTGCCGGCGAACGTTATGCCCTCTCGAGTCAGTTGCTCAAGGACGTCGGTGTAGACTGAGTGCACGGCTTGACTGTGGTGCCCACGCAGCTGGCGTGCCCCGTGCGTTGAGCGAACGAACGCTCCAGCGTCAGCCTCACCTGGGCGCGGCTCCTCCTCGTAACGGAGCATGCCCTCGCCGTCGGGATGAATCGTCGGGGCGAGAGGGGCGAAGCTCGCTCGATAAGTAGGGCTGTCAGTGATCTTGACGAAGAGTTTGCTCATCGCGTGCGCGGCAGACGATCGGCCCTGTCTCTCGTGCCAACTCGAAAGCGCTCTGGCCGAGGCGAGCGCATCCGCGTCCAGTCGTGCTGCGAGGCGCGCGATCTCTTCGTCGGAGATCGCTTCACCTTGAAGCAGGCGGTAGGACATTTGCAAGACGTCGCGCTTGGCCCAGGCCCAAGAAGACGTGAAGGCTACATGTTTGCTCGCATCAAAGTGCGGCGCAATCATCGCCTCGTAGGCTGCTCCGTGCTCGCGCGTGTAGTGGCCGAGACGTTCGGCAGTCTCCCCTTCGCTTTCGGGAGGCGTGCGATGACCGGGGTCTTTGGCGATGCCAAGCTGCTCTGCGATAAAGTCGCTCGTTCGTGCCAGCATCCCATTTGCGCCAATGATTCGCGACTCCAAGTCCACAAGAGCTGCTGAATCGACGCTCCTCGACGTGGCCACGGTGGCGCTCGCCTTCGACAGCGACACGCCTGACTCACGCGCGTAGTGCGATACGACGTGATCGAGCCAGACGAGCGCGGACGTGCGATCGCGCACTTCCGTGGGCAGCAATGGCGATAGCGCTCCGCCTCGCGCGGACGTTCCGTCTCGTGCGTCCAGTGCGACGTAACAAAGAGCGGCGTGAGCGCGTCCACTTCCAAGATGCCACGCGGACGAAAGGTACTCGACGACGTCTTGTCGTGAGAGTCGTGCAGACCCAAACGCGCGGGCAACGGTTGCGTCGATCGTGCTGCTAACGTACTTCCCCGGCCTGTCGTAGCGCGACGCTCGTTGAGTAAGCGCCTTGACGAGTTCTGTGATCGGCATCTCGTGAGCGCCGTCTATGGCGCCGATGGCGAATTCGGCGCCGATGTCTGCAAGCACCTGATTGCGTCGCGCGGAGTTGCCGCCGAAGAGCTCGTCTAACGTTTCGCTTTGATCGACTTGTAACGGCAGAACCTTGGCTTGTAGCGCAAGCAGCGCAATCAGGCCGTGACGGACAGAGTATGCCTCATCGCTAACGCGCGCGGTCGGAGCTTGTGCGCTCTCCTGCGTGACTTGGTAGACTTCTGCTGGCGTGGCCGGCTCGAGCGGCGTGGCCGCATCCGCCACGATTTCGGCTGCATCGCGCTCGACGGGTGCGGTGGGTCCGAGAAGTTCGGTGAAGTTCGCTTCGCTGTTGAGAACGTGAACGAACGCATCGAGGCTTGCGGAGAGTGTCGCGCGCGCCATATTGGCGACCGTCGGCTGTTCCCCCGTGCCCACTTCGACGAAGCGTTCCACACCAGAGCCGGAAGCAAAGAGAACGTCCTGCGTTTCGATCCATCGAACGGGCGACGCAAATTGATAGGCGAGGAGTTCGATCAGCAACGTACGCGCGAGCTCATCTGCGTGTTTCGAACGCTCATCCCATGAGGCGAGGACCTCGGCCAAGAGCGGAGAGTCGGTCTCTTTGCACACACATTCCACAAATGTGCGATCGAGCCTGAAGGGCCTTGCGACGAGGTTTGGTACATAGCGGTCAACTAACTTGTCGTACGACACATGCTTCGGGAGAACACGGGCGAGCGTTTCACGAAACGCTGCGACGCCGGGGCGCAGCAGGCGGGAGTGGAACGGCACGTCAACGCCGGGCACTTCGAGATAGGGTGCTCCGGTCTTGCCCGCGGACTTGTACGCCGCGCGCGCTTTTTCGAGTTCATCGCGAAGAGCAGCGAGAGCGTCGATGTGGCCGGTGACCGCGTATTGACGGCCGCGAATGTTGTAGTTCACGATTTCAAGTGGCAACCCCACGTTTGTGGCGACACGCGCGACAAGAGCGAGGGCACCCGCCTCATCGAGGCCGGCGTGGTGCGGACGCACGACACCCATCGCATATATCGAGCGCCCGTCAGCATCGCGTTCAACGAGGCGATGCATCGTGAGGCCGCGTTGGTAGACGAGCTCAACGACTCCGGCGAGCGGAAGCGTACGGGGAATAGCGGCGAGTGCCGAGTACTCACCGACACTATGGCCGCAGAAGAGGGCATCGTTGACGAAGGCACTCTGCTCCTCGAGCTCTCTCACTTGCGCAACGGCCATGACGGCCATCGCGACTTGGGTGAATTGTGTGAGAAACAGGACCCCCTTTGGGTGCGAGAGCCGGTCGCCGCCGACAACGAGGTCGCGTGGATTGTCGCGCACGATCTCGAGCAACGAGAATCCAAGCTGTCTCTTGCAGATGCGATCGGCTTCGTCCCACACCGCGCGTGCAGCGCTTGACCGTGCGTAACCGGCCATCCCCATGTTGGGGGTTTGAACGCCTTGTCCCGGGAATGCGTACGCCGTTTTTGGCGGCAAGAGTTCTGCGCGCCCGATCAGCACGAGGACGGCAAGACCGTCGCGCATTGTGGTCGCTTCGAGTTCAACGATGGATCTGCCATTAAGTAAACCAACTTGACGAACTGCGACGGTGATCGTTTCGCCTGGGAAGAGCGGCGCGATAAAGCGCGTGTGTGCCTTCGCAATGCGACGTGCGTCGCCAGCTGCGGCGAGCCTGATGGTGCGATGAACCGCCGCAGACGCGGTCCACATGCCGTGCACGATCGTGCGCGATAGCCCGGCGTACGCAGCGATGCCTTCGTCAAGATGAATCGGATTGTGATCGCCGCCAGCGCGGGCGTAAGTGGTCATGCGAACGGGTGCCTGCACGCGCTTTTCGCCGAGGGCTCGCGCGTCGTGGATGGCGACCTCTTCGCCACCAACCGAAAGCAGCCGACACGCCGCGCGCACGGGATGCTCTCGTCCTTCATGCGCTTCGAGTGCGATCGACGCGATGAGCGTGCTGCCTAAGCGAACGGAGCCCTCGGCAGACCAACGTGTTTCTTTGCCGCGTGTTTCAGTGAAGCTTGGGCAATCGATTGTGAGGACTTCGTCCAGGGGGAGCTCCCCCATCACGGATAGCCATGGCTGCTTCGTCAAGAACGCGCGTTCGGCCGCGCTCCTCAACCGAATACGCTCGGAATAGGGTTCACGGCGCTCGCTACCGAGGGGCGCGCCGTTAGCGGGTAGACGCACATAGAACCGACTATCGACCGTGGCGGCAAGCAGCCCTGCTTTGTACAGCTCGGCGCGAGTCGCGATCCGACGCTCGTTGATCCCTTCTTCGACGGCGATGATCCTTGATTCGATGGAGACGGCATCACCGGCGCGAAGGGGCCACCCCGGGCCAGTCGCGATCGCGTTATCCTCGTGGAGTAACGCGAGCATGTCCGGTCGGGCTCCGGCAAGCGCGCGGTACAGGCCCTCCCACGCGAGTGCGAACGTCATGTTGATTGGAATGACCGCGTCCGAAAGGCCTCGCGAGTCGTCGGACGTCGCGCGCGCAAACGTGATGATGGCTTCTTCAGTGAGCTCAACCACGGTGCGTGCCACTTCGAATGGCGCGACAGGGTCGATCGTCGTATCGAAGAGGAGTTCACCATAAAACGCGACCTGCGCTTCCAGGTGAGCATCGCGATCCCAGGTCAAGTGTGAAGAGCCTTCGAGCTCGTGCCACGCAAGCACAAGGTTGAGATCGAGCTCACGTTTTCCGCATCGGGAGCGACTTACGATGCTCGCCTTAAGTTGCGTAATGCCATGCGTTGACTCTCCAAGCGCAATGCGTGCGCACGTCGCTCCGCTCGCATCGCGCGCGATAACGGCTGACAAGACGCCGTCGGTGCGGACATGCTCAAACCGAACGCCGTTGTGGGTGCAGAAGAGTGCATGCAGTGGATTGCGGACCGTGCGCCCGCCAAAGGTGACCGCAGCATGCGCGCGCATTGCGGCGGCAAGCGGACCGCGATCATCTTCTCGAGGATCCGACGTACGGTCACCCGCGCATGTGAGATGCCGGGTCGCCGTGCCCTGATCGGAAAGTACCTTGACGAGATGATCGGAGAATCGCTCAAGAACTTCGGCGACAGGCTCGTTGGCATGCCCAATGCCGGCAACAGCTGCCGGTCCTGGAATGGTAAGCACCTGGTCGGCTGTGTAACCGTCATGATGCGCTTGCCAAAGGCTGTCAGATTTGTACCAACGCCGAACGTCGACATCGATGACCGGAACGAAACAGACCGGCTTGCCGGGCGAGCGACAGAGCTGCACGAAGAACCGCGCGTCCTCCGGGTGCACGAAGATCTCGCTCGAAGATGGATAACGGTCAACAAACGACACAAGAACGCGACGAGGATCATCAAGGTCGCGATCGTCCTGCACCATCGAAGCGAAGGGAGTCTCGCCGCCATGAAGGCGAGCTTCGGAAGCGCGCAGCATGTCGAGAAAGCGGCGTCGATACGAGATGTCGGGCCATATGCCATCGTCGTATTCGCCGTGCCTACCGATGGCCGTGAGCGCGGCAAAGCGCTCGAGCATTGCGCGGTAGGTCATTTGCTCGAGGTCGCCAAAGTAGGGCTTCGCCGTCTTTGCTAGAGCATCGATAATTTCCTCGCGTCGCGCTTCGATCGCGTCGGTATTCCCAGCGACACTGTCAAGTAACCTGCCTGCTTTGGCGGCCGCGTTGTCGAGGTAATAGATCGTTGCATCGAGCTGACTGCGGCCCGAGGTGACTGCGCCGTTCACTTGGCCGTCAAGGACCCACTCGGTGGTACCTTCGGCTCGCGCGAGCGCTTCCTTCACAGCCGGCGAGGTGCAAGCCTCGCGAACTGCCATAAGAGCCGTCCCCAAGAAAACGGCGTCGACCGGCATTGGTGGGAGCCCACGCCCCTCGCTCCAAGTTCCGCTGACATACGCCGTGGCCTGCGCTTCGTCGGCAATGCCTCCACCGACGGCGAGTATGACGTTCTTGCGTGTGCGAATCGACGCGTAGTGACGCACGAGGAGATCGTCGAGGTCTTCCCAGCTGTGGTGGCCGCCGGCTTTGCCGCCTTCGATCTGCACAATAATGGTGAGGTCTGAACTGGCATCAGCAATTCGCAGCACTTGGTCAAGTTGCTTGTCGTTTCCGGGCTTCAGCGCATTTTGCCAAATGCCACATTTGACGAGACTGCGCAGCAACGCCGTGGCCTCGTCGACCGGTGGAATCCCCGCGCTTATCGTGACACCGTTGATCGGGTAGCCCTCATTCTTCAAGCGCACGATGAGGCTGTTGTCGGTGTTGCCGTGCGCGCCGAAGTGCAGGTTCCAAAGGTACGGATCAAGGTAGAGCGCGTTGAAGACAAACCCGCGACCTGGATGAAGCGCAGACGCCAGCTCGTCGAAACGGCGACGCAGCATAAGTTCAGTAACTTGACCACCTCCGGCGAGCTCAGCGACGTAGCCGGCATTGCTCGCGGCGACGACGATGGGGGCCTCGACGGTCGTCGGCGTCATGCCTGGTAGAAAAATGGGCGGTGCGCCCGTGAAGCGCGTGAATCGATTGTCAGCGATCGCTTTCCCGTTCGGGAGCGTCGCCAGAGTGGGCCCATAGTCCGCAAATCGCGGCTCGGGATGCAGCGGCGTGTTTGCGTCAAACGCCGCGATCTGGCCAGCCGCCGTCGCAAGTGCGAGGACGTGCACGCCGCGACCACGCAGACTCGACATGAGCAACTTGGCGCCGGCGTCACTTGGGCCAAAGTCGAGGACGACGGTCGTCTCTTGCGCGTGTGCAAACGCTGCGGCGACGGCCGGCCACTCCACGTTGTCGACCAACACGCGCCTCGCGAGCATCGAAGCATCCACTTGCAACAAGGTTTCGCCCGTTGAGCCGTCGATTACGGGGCATCGCAACGTTCCGACCTCGAAGCCAAGATTTGCGACGTCGGCCTCGAAGTGAGCGACGGCGGATCCGAGATGCGGCGAGTGGAAGGGGACGCTTACGCCCACGTAGTCGAAGGTGACTTCAGGCGCACGGCCACCGTGCTTTCCGACGTTCCGCTGCTTGCGAAGGCGATCGAATGTCGCCGAGGTTGCGCGGCGAAAGTGCTCGAGGTCGACAATGGAGCCGCAAACGACGTGGCGGAAAAGTCCGTTCGCGAGACCACGAACAACGGACAATTTGTGCTTGGCGATGACGCTGTCGACTTCGTCCGCCGTAAGACCCGTGACGGCGAGCATGGGCGAAGGCTCGCCAACATTGGATTTGTGCGCCTCTGCAAGCATTGCTGGTGAGAGCGCCTCGGTGGGCGATGCCTGCTGGGCCCGCAGCCCCATGCACAACATCACCGATGCGTAGTCTGCGGCGCGGATTGCAATTTGCGACAGGGATTGTCCGAGCACTTCGGACGAGAAAACCGCGGCGACGAATCCTTGGCTGTGTCCGGCGGCGCCCGCGACGTGGCTGTAGAATGCGTGAGTGTCGTAGCCGCCTTCAAGCAACGCGACGAACTGCGCGGCTTGGGTCGTGAAGATGAGCGCCATCGACAAAGGCGCGCGGGCAAGAGCCGCATTGTTTGGTCGCGAGAACGGTTCTGCGAGCCAGCGCTCGA
>JAHFDY010000006.1 GCA_023248735.1 Myxococcales bacterium | reverse complement strand
GACACGCTCGGCGCGTAGAGGTAGAGCAAGCCGAGGTTGTAGTGGGCTTGGGCCAAGCTTGAGTCTTGCCTCAAGGCGTATTCGAGCTCGCGTTTCGCGTCGGAGGTGCGTCCGAGCAACCGGTAGCAGTCACCAAGATCGAGCCGCGCAATTGCGCTCGCGGGAGAGTATTTCACCGCCTGCTCGAGCACAGGAAGCGCGGCCGTCGCGTTGCCCGCCTCGAGTTTCATCTCGCCGACATTGATGTAACCCTCGAAGAGATCGGGCCGCCGCGCGATGGCCTCTTCAAAGGAGACGAGCGCCGCCATGCGATCACCTTGTTCGCGCTTGATGAGACCGCGCAAGAGGCGCACCTCTGCATTGTCCTTGTCGCGTGCGGGAACCTCGTTTGACCCTTCGACGATCGCGGTAACGGCATAGAGCGCCACGTCGAACCGGCGCGCACGATAGTGGTCGCGCGCGATGACAATCATCGCGTCTTTCGCATCGGGGTGATCGCGAAGAACCTCTTGTGCGAGCCTCTGGGCCCCGGTCGTATCACCGGCAATCGATTTCACGTCGGCGAGGTAGGTCTTGTAGCGCGCGGAACCGGGCGTCTTTCGCAACTTGCCGTTGAGAAGCGATTCAGCGTCGCTCACGTGGCCGGTGCGCGCCAGGAGAGCGCTCAATGCGCCGACCGCCAATTCGTAACCATCGTCGACCAAAAGGGCGTCGCGATAGGCGCGTTCTGCCTGGGTGTTGTCGCCGAGGCGTTCGTTGACGGTACCGAGCGAATAAAGCGGCGCTGGTGCCTTCGCATCCTTGTCAGCCGCCTCGCGAAACGCTGCCTTTGCTCCCGCGAGATCGCCTTGGCGCCAAGCCGCGAAACCCTTTTCGTAGGCGGCCTTCGCGGCGCTCGAGACCTCTGACTTGAGCTTCTCGTCGGCGGAATAGTCGACTTCGTGTGTCGGAGGCGCAGTGGCGACGGTTGTGGCCGTCGAGGCTGACGCTGTCGCGTTCTCGGGTGCTTTCGGTGGAGGATCGCCACCGCATGCAACGAGTGCAAGTGTGCCGCTTGTGAGGAGCAACCCGGCGAGCGCCGTCAATTGTAACCTGCGCGGTTTCAATTTTGGCGACGCCACTTGAGCAGATGGCATCATGGCGCCACCGGAAGTGCGAGGGCTTCACCACTCGGCTTCGGCCTGGTCACGAGGCCCGCTCGCCACTGGAGGAACATACCGTTTTGATACGTCATAGGACGCTTCTCGAACGGGTGTTGCACCCGCTCGACGTACTTGCGCATCTTCTCGTCGCCCATGTAGTCGCTGTAGAACGCAAGGCGAGCAACGCCCTTTTGCACATGCGCACTCTTCACGTTTTTCTCCCGCGCGTAGACCGCCGCTTGGGTGTAACGCGTGACCATCGATTGCGTGGCCACGTCAATGCGTGCGTCCTTCGCGGCACGCCAAGCGCCGCGAACGCCGTCGCGGATTTTGTCGGCCTTCTCTTGCTGGCCTTTGGCTTCGAGCGCCTCTAAGAGTTTCTCGTCCTTCGCACTGAA
Organism: Myxococcales bacterium; assembly: GCA_023248735.1. Lineage (GTDB taxonomy): Bacteria > Myxococcota_A > Polyangia > Polyangiales > Polyangiaceae > JAHFDX01. The sequence continues at coordinate 47,223 of JAHFDY010000006.1, read as the reverse complement.
GTACTTCGGAATGACGAGCTCGAGCTGCGAGCGGAGCTTGTCGTAGAGCGTGCCCAAACGCGCCATTGAATTGGGCGTCGATTCGAACGCCTGATAGGTCGTGATGACCGCGTCAAAACGTGGCCTGTACTTGCGCTCAACCGTGTCGGCGTCTTCGTCGTACTTCTTCTTCACCTCGTCGACGGTGCCCTGGTACTTGACGACCCTGTTGTCCCATTCGTTCTGAACCTCTTCGTCAAGAAGAATGAACTCGGACTCGGCGCCATACTCGTTGAACGGGGCTTGCGCTGCCGTCAATGGCTTACCCTTATCGTCAACGGTCGGGTTCTTAGAGAAGAACTGCCACGCCGCAATGGTGTTCCGAAGCCACTGTCGGTAGCCAGGATCGCCGACGGTGCGGAGCATCTTTGCGACCTTGTAGGATGCCTCGATCGCAAACTGCGCTGCCTTCGCGTTCGCCTTGTTCGCGTTGTAATATTGGGTGAGTGACGCGACGGACGACTTTCGAACGTCACCGTTCCTGCCTCCGATCTCACCGGTCGGATTCCACTGGTTGTAGTCGAAGTCGGCGCGCCTAAAATCGATGTCGAGCTTGCGATCGGCTTCGAGGTTCATCTTCGGACTTTGAAGAAGCTTGTACTGCGCTTCCACGTTCGGGCGATCGCCAAGGCTCTTGTAGAGCGATAGTGCGTTGAGCGATGCTCGCTTGCGTTTGTCGTCGTTGAACCGACCGTTATTGGCAATGGATCCATAGGACTCGGCGGCTTGACGGTAGTTGAAGAAGCCGTAGTTGGTTTCTGCGAGCGCTTCATAGGCGTCACCGAGATTCTTCACGCGTATGGCGTACTTATCCTTGCTCGCTGCGTCGCCGTTCTGCAATCGCTTGAGATTTTCTTCGCTGCCGTACTTGTCGATGAAGAGTTGGTAGAGCTCGATCGCTTTACCCATCTGCCCGATGCGCCTGTAGGCGAGCGCGGCATTGAACGCGGCTTCGTGAGCGTCATCGTGACCCGGATCTGCCTTGAGCGCGGCTTCGTACATCTCGGCCGCTTTCTTCCATTGTGCGTCGCGCGCTGGGCCGGGCGGCATCGTCTCGGCCTTTTTGAACTCTTCGCGCGCCTTGAGGTACGCGATGTTCTTGATCGTCTTGTCGGTAATGCCCGGCGTCTCATGGACTTGCACGTCGGAAAAAGCGCACGAATGTGCCTTCTCCGCTTTCGCGAGTTCATTTGAACGATCGATGTCGTTCTCCATGGTGCTCATGCGCCAGAGGCGCTTCCACGCTTCGTATCCGAGTTCGTCTTTGCCGCAGTGCTCTTTCCAGAGTTGTTCGAACCGTGGCCGCGCCTCCGTGAAGTGCCCGTAGAACAACAGCTGCTCGCCGCCATAAAATTGGTAACCGGGCGCGCGCGCATCTTTGTCGAATTGCGTGGGAACGCGTTGCACGTATTCATCGCGAGCGTTGATTCCGCCCTGAATCTCATCCGGGACGGGGTCCTTGATGACCTTCCGCTGCGCGTCCTTGCGTGGTTCTGTGCGCGGGGCGATTCCTTGCGAGCCGCCGGACTCCTTGTTGCGTTCGAACGCGAGATCGCGCGGAACGTCGCTTAGGTCGACGACGAAGAGCGCGGCATTGTCAAGATACTTGTCGTCTTCGTTGGACTCACGCACGTCGAGGGCCGCCCGCTTCGCGGTGTCGATCTCCTTTGCGGACGGAGGCGCAAACTGCCGGCTGTTGGCGGTGTGAAGCGTGAGCTTGATACGCACCTGTTGATGGAGCGCCTCGGCGTAGAAGTACCGGCTCTCGTAGGCGTCGGACGCACCCTCCTCCTGCTTCAGATAGCCAACCCACCCGAGCGCAGCGAGTTCGAACTCGCGTTGCGCTTGCGACAGAAGCTGCAGCTGGCGAGGTGGATCGCCGCGCGACGCCTTCGCCTCTTCGAAACGGGCCCAACCGTTGTTCGTATGCGTTACGGCCGCGGTTCGCAGACCGGACTTTGCCAACTCTTCGGCGCGTTGCAGCGCAGCGGGATTGTCCTTGTTGGCGTCGGGCCAAGGCATGTCGCCGACGTACTTTGCGAGTGCCGTGCGGGCCTTGAGAACTTCGCCCTCGTAGCGCTGGCGCTCTTCGCCAATCGGCAATTTTCCCGCAAGACTTTGGTACATCTCCGCGATTTTTGCCTGCGTCTCGGGCGCGGTCGAATCCATCGGCCACTTCTCGAGCATCTTCTCGTAGATCGTGATGGCGCTGCGCTCGTGACCGAGTTCGCCGTACTCAATCGCAAGCTGGCGATAAACGTCGATGGTCCACTTGCGATCTTGAGGAATGAGCTGAGGGTCTTGTACGCGGTCGATGCCGATTCGCAGCTTTTGCTCGGCAAGCGCAGGCGCTTGGCCGCTCGTGAAAACGTCTTCTCGCGGGATGAACGGTTCGTCTGGACCGGGTCCGACAAAATCGAGGTTGGTAAGCGAACCTGCGATGTAGCGGTACGCTTCGAGGCGGAAGTCCGTTCCCTTGTCGCCGGTGAGTTTCTCTTGCTCGTCGGTATAGTTCAGCAAGTTGACGAATTCGCGCGTGCTTGCCTCGTACCGCTGCTGCTTGAAGAGTGTGAACGCGTATTTGTAGAGCGAGATCGCGTAAAATGGTGGCTTGCGCGTGTGCATCGAGTGCTTGTAGGCAACGACGCCACGATTGAAGTCCCACACAGCGAAAGGTTCGAGCGCAACAACTCCGCCGCCAAGGTCTTCTTGCTCCGTTTCCCATTCGCCAATTCGCCACCAAATCTCGGAGACGTAGCGAGGCGTTTCGCCGGTCTTCAGCACCTGGGCTATGGGCTTGCAATCGTCTGGATAGGGATTCACGAAGGCGACTTCACTGCCGCCCGACCGAAGCGATTCAGGCCTCGTGTATTTTCGACGCCACGCCGCCCAGTGCTCGTGTGTATCGTCCTGCGGGAGCGGCGTTACTTGGTCAACTTCCGGATCTTTCGCATCTACGGCAACCGGATATGCAAAGTGGTTTTGACAAACCAGCGAACGCCACACTTGTTGCGCCTCGGGCGAACGCGCCGCGTCCGCAAGAGCGTGACCGAGGAAGTAATAGACGCCAGCGATTTCGCGATACTGTGCAAAGTCTTTGATGATGCGCTTGTAGAGCGCGATCGCGGGTTTGAGCGAGATCCTTAGTTCTTCATCAGTCTCACGTCCGCGTTCTTCGTAGAGGGCAGCGAGACGGTACATGGCGTCGGGGGTCGCCTCAGGCTGCGCGTTAAGACCGCTGTACTTGTCGACGAACGCTTCGAGCTTGCGGATCGCGGCCTCTCGCGCCTTCTTGAGCTCGGCCTTCTCAATCGTGATCTCTTTGTCGAAGCCCGAAAGCACAGTGTGCTTCTTCCGCTCGTAGTGCAGCGTAATGATGCCCGTGAGCGCCTCGCGGTAATCGCGGGCACTGCGTTCGTATGTGTCGACCTGAGCGCGGTACGCTTCGTATGCTGCAACTTGTGCGCTCGACGGAGGGGTGAGTGGGGTCGGCCTCTTTCGCTGCGCAGGCGCAACAGGTGGGGCATCGGCCGCTGGCACAGTAGTTCCACTACTCGACGATGCTGGTGCCGCGCTGTTCGCGGTAGCTCCGCTTGCGGACGGTTGCGTCGATGCTGAAGCCGCAGTGCCACCATCGACGTGCGTGATCGAACCCGCGTCAGCGTGAGGAATCGCCGGTTGTGCGGAAACGCCAAACGAGACCAACACGGTTGCCAGGACGCCGAGCCCTAGTGGCCCCATGATTGTTCGACTCGTTGCCCTGTTCATGAACCCTCTCCGCATCTGCTAAGCCCGCTCGTTCGCCGCTCGATCACTTGCCGCCGTCATCGCGCACTTCGCGGAGTTCTTCGTCGAGAAGCGTTCCTTGGCGCGCGCGCTCCGACTGCAACGTGCGAACGCGTTCGAGTTCCTCCTCGCGGACTTCCCACGCTTGCTCGGTGATGCCGACATCGGCGCGCAAAACCAAGTTGCGAAGCTTGTCGCGCACGACTCCGAAGTTGCGCTCTGCAACGCGCCCGACAAGATCGCGGGCTTCGCCATCGAGCCCCTCGAGCTGACGTTCGTACCCTTCGAGGTTATGTTTCTCCGTGTCGATTTTTTCGCGCAGCTCCCGGGTCCGTTGCTCGACCTGCCCCTCAAGCGTCCGGTAGGTCGAAACGATCTGCTCTTCAAAGTTGTCCGCCTCTCTCATGAGGGGCTGCACCTTCGAGGCGAACTTGGATGCGCCGCCACCGGCGCCGCCACCTGAAACCAACTCGAGCTCGCGACGGAGAACGTCGCGGAATTCGCGGCGTGCGAGAGCGTCGTTTTGAAAGCGCGCATCGCCGAGACCCACTTGCGCACGTCCCATTTCGATGAGTCGGCGAATCTCCGCGGATCGATCGCGCATTCGCTTAACGTCGCGCTCGTTCGCGTCGATCTCGTCGTTGAAGCGCTTGAGCGAAGCCGGGTCACGCGCGACGCCACGCTGTGTGTCTTCTTTGAGCAAACGACGCAGACCGTTGATGGTCGCTTGCAAGACGTCAATCTCCTGAGAGCGCAGCGTCAGGTCCTGCGAGACTTTGTTCCATTGGCGAGTGCCGCTGGCTTCGCGCGCGTTGAAGTCGTTTGACTGAGTGGGTAGCGCGCCGATTTGCGCCATCAATTTTCGGCGCTTTTCTCGGACTTGCGCAAGTTCGCCACCGACCGACCCTGGCTCCTCGTCGTCGAGACCCTTGGCGACTTCCAGGCGAGCGGCAGAGAGCTTGTTGATGAGTCCGAGTGCGTTCTCTTCGCCCGCCCGCAACTCGGGAAACGCTCGGACGCGACTCGGGGTTGAAGTGATGGACGTCAATTTTTCGATCAGTAAATGAGATTGACGAATCAGTGATCGGCACTGATTGACGTCGTCGATGAGGGCAAACGCAAGCGCGCCATCTTGCGCGTCGCGCGCCCACCGCACCGCAACAGGCGGAAGTTGGTCTGGCTGGTCGAGCGCATCGAGTTGCTGTTGTGAGAGTTTCTCGTAATAGACGGCAGGATCGTGCGTCGCTCCAAGGAAGGCTTCAACCTTTGAACGAATGGGATCGTATTGGTTACGAATCCCTTCGTAGAGTTGAAGCGCCTTCTCGAAGGCACCTGCGCGGAGGAGCAAGTCCGCGCGAAGCAAAGTGCCATCGGCAATGTAAGGCGAACCTGGATCGCTCACGGCGAGTACTTCAAGCGCGCGCTCAGCGCGGAGCGGATCGCCCATCCGTACGTAGACCCACGCAAGCTCGTAGAGCATGGTGTCGAAGGTTGGCGACTCGCGACCGATGCGTGAGTAGGCCTCGCTTGCCTGTTGATATTGGTCAAGTTCGTGAAACAATCGGGCCATCGCCATCCATGCGAGATCGATCACGTGTCGATGCTCGACCGTGTCCGGAGGCAAGTCCGTGACGAGCTTGAAGGAGTCGATCGCAAGGCGATAGTTCGGCTTGTCCGTTGCCGTAGCGGCGGCGGGCGTCTGTCGCAGCGCGACCAGCCCGAGGAAATAGCGCGCTTGGTGCGCATATTCGCTATTGGGCGCCTGTGCCGCCTGCAGCAACTCCTGCTGCGCGGCGGAGTACTCCTTTCGGCGATAGTGCGCCTTCCCCTTCGCATAGCGAAGCGCGGGCGACATGAGGTCGGGCGTCAAGCGTGAGAATTTTTGAAAGACCTCTTCGAGCGATTCGGGCGGGTCGCCCAAGCGAAACGAAATGTCGATCATCCGACCGAGCGCTTGTGGCAAGTACGGCCGGAACCTCGGTTCGTCGCCACGCGCAATGATGCCGCGATAGTCGCGCCTTGCGGAGAGATACTCTTTGCTCGCATAGAACGTTTCGCCCCGGAGCCACATGGCGTCGACGTATGCGGGAGTGTTGGGAAACTGCTCGAGCACCTCACTAAAAATAACAACGGCGCGACCGTAGTCTTTCGTGCGCAACAAGAGATCGCCGTTTGCAATGCGCTGCTCTGGTCGTGCGCGCTCACCTTTGGCGCGCTCGATCGCGCGTTGCACGGTCGGCAGGTCACGACTTACAGCGTGAATATGTGCGCGCGCGGCGAGCTCGTTGTCGTCGGAATCGGCGTACGCCGCTGACGAGTTAAGGCCCACGAGCCACGCGAGCACAAGGTGCCCGCGCATCCTCATTTTTGCGCCCCGAGCTGCGGTGGCGTCGTGCCCTTGCCCACTTGCGCTGGCGTAAGTGCTGACACCTTTTCGCGCCACTCAATTGACGGACGCTGCTCAAGAGGCGTCGTGACCCCACCCTTCTCGTGGGCGACCGCGGTGATGAGGACGTTCTTCCCCTCGAGTGCGGTGAACGAGTGACTCGACTTCACTTCGAATTTGTAACCGCGCAAGTAGGTAAAGAGACCGAACCCATGACCTTGGAAGTTCAAGACGACCGAAATCGTATGGTCGCCAGGATTGATCGCGCCGTTGAAGATGGCGATCTCCTTCTTGTCGGCCATTGCGCCGCTTTCGTCGCCGGTGTTGTATTGCACTGCCCCGTCGACGATGAAAAGCGCCTTGATCAACCGGAACGCGCCCGACATCTCGTTGACAAGCTGAATCTCAGAGCGTGAACCAGCGACGCCGCCTGACATGATCGTGTCGGAGAGAATCGCTAGCCTCGTATGACTTCGGCGAATCTGCTCTTTGAGCTCGTCTACCCGCGACTCGAGATCGCGGAGGCGCACCGCGTAGGTGGGACCGTCCACCGCAGGCGCCGAGGCCGTCGGTGCCGGTGCTGGCGGAGCCGGCGCTGACGTCGAGGGTGCCACCGATGAGGTCGGCGGCACGGCGGTAGCGGCACTTGACGCCGCTGAGGCGCTCGCAACAGCGGCAGATGCGGTCGGCGCGGGGGCACCAGCATCGGCAGCGGGTTGCGCAAACGCAAATACCGAAGCGAGAGTTAAGGTCACTGCTGCACCGAGCAGAGTCGCCGTCCGTTGCATGGCTAACGTTCCTTTCGCGTAAAATCACGCGCTTCCCAACGATGAGACTAACAGAGCGAGTGTACTGGCCTCGCGAGCAGGTTTGCAACAAGGGCGGGCGGGCGGGCGCGCTTCTTGCCGCCAAAAGCCGCGATATGGGTTCTACCGACCAAAATAAGCCGAGATGTGGCAACCTGTGCGCCGCCCGGGTGAAGATCCTCGGGCCGACTGGTGCGTCTGAACATGTATGAGCCCAGCACCCCAACCGTTGCTCACGCAAGCGCGCCCCGAAAGGGCCGCGTTTGTGGCGCGTCAGGGGTTCGCCATCGTTCCGAGAGAGCGAAAGCATGAGCCAGGCTTCCGACGAAGAGCTCATGCGGCAATATTGCGGCGGCGACCGGTCCGTGATGACGGTTCTCGTCCGACGCCATCAGCGGGCCGTTTTTCACTTTGCGATGCGGCACGTGCGTTCACCCGACGTGGCACAGGACGTGGCGCAGGATGCGTTTGTGCGGGTCGTGCAATCGGCGGCCGACTTCAAAGAGCAAGCGCGATTTCTCACGTGGCTCTTCACGATTGTCCGCAATCTGTGTCTGGACCACGCGCGGCGGCAGGTCCATCGACGGCACGCATCGCTGGACGCGGGCAACCCAGCGGCCGAGGGCGAGGGACCGACTTTGGGCGAACAAACACGGGATGCGAAGGCAGATGTGGAGCGAGCGGCAAGCAGCAACGAGCTCTCGGCGCGCATTCAAGGCGCCGTCGACTTATTGCCGAGCGAACAGCGCGAAGTTTTCCTGCTGCGCGAGATAGCGAATCTACCGTTCAAGGAGATTGCCGAAGTCACTGGCGTAAGCGAGAACACGGTCAAAAGTCGGATGCGCTATGCGCTCGAACGATTGCAAGAAGCGCTATTGGAGTACGAAGACTTTGCGCGGTCCCTGAAATGAGAGCCATGAGTCGTCATGAACTGTGAAAAGTTCGAATCCCTGCTCCTCGATGAGCTTTACGGCGAGCTTGACGAGCTCACGAGCGCGGCCATGCGCAAACACGCACAAAGCTGCCTGCGTTGCGCTCCGCAACTCGAGGGCTTACGGCGGACACGAGCGGCGTTTCAGCAGCACGACGTCGAAGTGCCTTCGTCGCTCGAAGCTCGCATTTTGAGCGCGGTCGCTGACGCTGAAAAAGTAACACCCATTGATATCAATAAGCGAAACGCCACCCAAAATTCGGGCTGGGTATCGCGCGCGGGTCGCTGGGCGATGCGACCGCAGACGGCAATGGCTGCGCTCTTTGTCTTGATGCTGGGCTCGAGTGCCGTGCTCATGCACTCACGGCAGTCAAACGACAAACGATCCATGTCCGTCGAAGAGATGGGATCACCTGCAGACAAGCCAGCAAGCGCGAGCCAGGAGAACGCAAAATCAGGAACGATGAGCGCCGGGGTGCCACAGTCAAAATCGCCACCTCGCGCGCGAGGCGAAGAGGACGAAGCGAAAGAGGCTACTCACAGAAAGGGAGATCTTCAGAAAGACAAGGCCCTTGAGGAAAGCAACCTTCCCGCGGCGTCGGCTGCCGCGACCGCGACGGTTCAGGCGACTGCGCCGCAGAGCGGGGCAAACTTGAGATCGGACGGAACTGGGTATGGCGGCATTGGAGAGGGCCTAGCCGGCAAGCCTTCACCGTCACCGGTACCCCCTTCGGTGGCCGAGCCTGCTGCCAACACCGCACCGGCGGCGGAAAGGCAGAATCTTCAGCGCGGCCTCGAACAGTACAAAAACCGCGACTATGACAACGCACGGCGATCGTTTCAGACTGAAGCGAAGAACGACCCCAACGCCGCGCTTTGGGCGGCTCGTAGCGCGAGGGACGGCAGCGGCAAATGTAACACTGCTGTGAAGGAATTCGACGCGCTCGCAAAACGGGCGCGCGGTACCCCGGCAGGCGATCAAGCGACGCTCGAGAGCGCCAAGTGTTTGCGTGCGATGGGCGCCCACGCCGAAGCGGACGATCGCCTTCGCTCGATCGAAAATTCACCAACCCTTGGGCCTGCAGCGAAAGCCGAGCTCGAGTCGAATCGTGGACGTGCCACTCGAAATGGAGCGCCGGCGTCACCGAAAAAGGCCGCACCCTCCGATCCAGCAGCAAGCGATGCCGCACATTGAATTGGTAAAGCGCTGGCGGGCTCGCGATGACGCGCACGCTGTCGATAAGAACGATCGCGCCGCGAGCGAATCGCTTAATGCGCTGCGCATCAGGTTAACCGACGGTTCGATCGACGCCGCAGATGGGCTTCGTCTCTGCACCGTCATTGGCACATCGCTGGCTCTCGCTCACGCGAGTCCGCCATTTGTAACATCTGTAGTTACTAATATTGCAGCGCTGCCAGACGCTTGGTGCGACGAAGCGTCTGTCGCCGTACTTGAAGCCTACGTGCGAGAGCTGCGCGAAATCGATCGCCTCGACGTTGCCTCAAAGTGGCCGAGAGGTTGGACACAACTCGACGATGAATGCGCGGTTGTGATCGCTGATCCGCCACCAGACGCAGAGTCGGCCGATCTTTGGCTCTCGCAAGTGGCTGCCGAAATTGCTCGCAGCGGCGTTCGTGAGGCCCGCGTAACTGGCGCTGCGGCGAAGACGTTGGCCCAACTGCTCGGCGAAGTTGGAGTCACGGTTCGAATGTCACTCGTCGATCGCTAAGAAGCGGGCTCACGCAAGTAAGCGATCGTTCGGATGATCTCGATGAGCCTCGCTCGATCGGCTTTCTCGAGGTGATTAAACCGGACGCCCATGCCCGGATTCGGGTTGTCGCCAGAATCGCGCATCGGATTGATCCACGTGACGACCCCGTCAAGCTTGAAAGGGGTGTACCCAGGCGGTGCGAACTGCAGCGCGAGTGGTGTGCCCATCGGCAACGGATGCTCCGTTCTCACAAAGATGCCCATCTCGCTGATGTTCGAGATCGACGCGAACAAGAAGGTCTGGTCCGTCACGCAGTCGACCGCCCAAGTCACGTCGTAGCGATCGTAGGTGCGTCGATTGAGGTAGCCGAACGCATGAACATCGTCGTCATCGGTCAACAGGTCATCCACGTTAGCCATAGGTTCCACCTCTAAAGTGTCTGCGCCTCAAAGAAACTCGATGCAAAGGAACTTGTGCGTCTCAGTTGACGACAGCAGACGATGCGGCTCACACCGTCGTCACTGTATGCGTACCTCTCCACCAAACACGCGGTTGTCTCCGTCGCTTGGGCCGCTCACGACCTTCATGCGAGGTGCGTCGCCCCCCGGAAAGAACCCGAAGTAGAGCTTGTACTTGCCACTGCTGAAATTTGGTCCGAGCTCGACCTTATGATCGTCGACCACGATGTCGCCCTTTAGCCAATAGGTCATCGGGTACTTACCTTGCATCGGCTTATGATCACCGTTGTATCGGAGTGCGTCGCGATCGATATGAATGAAGGCTTCCCAGTCGCGATCGATCGGCTCAAGCACGCGGAAGTAGAACCTTATGCGCGTCGGCTTCCCCATCGTCAAATAGTCAACTTTGTTGTCTTTCAGGTCGACCATGTCGTAGCCAAGTACCTCGAGCTTGTCTTCGAGATTCACCTTGAGTGGCTTCGCGATCGCGGGCTGATCGGCAAAGAGCCACGGTGAGAGCGGGTTCGCGTTGGTCTCGCCAGTGATGAGCATTGAGGATGCGAGAAGAACTTGACTCGATCGCGCATCGAGCACCGGTAGGTTCTGACGTGGCATGCTCGTGTCGCGGTAAAGTTTGTTGAGCTTCGCCAGCTCTTCGCCTCGCATCGCGACGAAGCGCCTGGTCGAGCCGCCTGCGTTGAGCCAAGCGTGGGCGGCTTCGGGTGTTGCAAGGTTCGTGACTTGCCCACCTGCGTAGTACGCGGCAGCACGATTTCCGATGCCGAGGAGACCGAGTGATCCACTCTTTCCGCCGTACTTTTCGTAACTGCGAAACACGTCTTTCGGCGAGAGCTGGTTCGCAAGTGCGGGGTAATAGATGCTCGAGAGAATCGTTGCGGCTACCGACCCGAAGATCGCGAACAGCGCGCCGCGGCTCCGAAGAACGGGGCCGAGTCCGTGCTTGGAGTTCCAGTGAAGCAAGTCGGATGCTCCAATGACTCCGGCGATGAGCGCAAAGGGTAGCAGCGCCAACGCCCACCACACGTTCATGAGGTATGGACGATACGCAAAGGGCACCTGAGAGACGAATGCGTACTTCTGGCGCGCGCCGATCCACAGGCCGGCGGCGGCGAGTGCCGAGGCCGCGACGAGCGCGAAGTAGATCACCGAAAGCCAACCGTCGAGCGCCGATGACACGGCGCGGATCGGCACAAGATAGTTTTCGCGCGCGAAAGGTTCCCGCTTTGGCTCACGTTCGAGCCAGACGATGAACGCGACCGCCGCGAAGCTGCCGAGCACGACTCGCCACAAGGTGTGCGACGGCGCCTTAAACGAGTCGGGAAATGTCGATACGCTGAGAGCGAACCCTTGAAAGGCTTTCTCAGGGAGCTTGTCAAAGTCGCTGTAAAATACGGCCGCGAGAAGGAGGGTACCGACACCAACTGGAATCGCAGACGGTGCCCCACGTTCAAAATCACGAATGGCGATGCCGCACGCTGCCGCGAGCACCGATGGCGCGATGAAAGCCATCAGCTCGACACGGGGCGCGAGAAGGCCGTGGCATGCGAGCGCGACGGAAGCGCCCAAGATGATCGCGACGCGGGTCTTGCTCTCGCGCGTCGCCACTTCCCCGGAGACGCCCGCTGGCGCCAGAAAGAGGCGACCGAGCGCGAAGGGGACGAACGCACTCCAAGGTGCAAGGGCATGCCCGAGAACGCCGACGTAGTAGTCGAACGTCGGATAGTGCCCGTTGGTTCGGACCATCGCACCAAGCCACATGCTCAGATTTTTGTCGGCACCGCCCGCCTCAACAACGGCAAATGCCTTGACGATAATTGCAACAGAAATGGTTACAAATGAGGCGCCAACGATGAGCAGACTCAGGCGCTCAACTCGCTGTTCAACGTGACTTTGCGCAAACGTGCACACAAGCGCAGCGGCGCCAACCGCGAGAACGGGAGCGGCAACGCCGAGGAGCGCACCGCGCGAATAGTATCCCGCAAGCAGCCCGCCGATGCCGAGCACGCCGAACGCAAGCCGTGCGACCGCATTTTGATTCTCGCCCTTGCGGTGATCGATGACGGCAACGAGCAAGCCACCGAACGCCATCGAGAACGCGCTCATCATGCAAACGTCGCCAAGAAGCGTGCGCGCATGCACGGCGTAAAGCGGCATCGTCGAAAGGGCGAGTGCCGCATAGAGGCCCGCGCGTCGATCGATCAAGCGCGAGACCCACGCGTACGTCGCAACAACGCCGGCGATGCCCCAGACTGCGAGCGGGAGGCGGCCCGCCCACTCGGACAAACCGAACAGCTTGAAGCCGCCCGCGATCGAGAGGAACGGCAAGGAAGGCCGACCCAAATCGTTGAGGTACGGCAGGTGATTGTCGGCGCCCTCGAGCGAGAGCTTTGTCGCACCGAAGAGGCTCACGGCGATGCGTCGCGAGAACTCTGCCACGTTGAGTTCATGCGGGTCCCAAAGGCCACTCGCCGATAGTGGTGGCGCAATGAGAAAGAGCACCGCCGGAACAACAATCGCGGCAACAGTGAGCGCCCGCGCTTGACGCTGCGAAATCACCGGCGCGGGAGGAGTCTCAGCGGGAGCGACTTCAGCCTCGGCGCCTGTCGCACTTTCTGTCGGAATTTCTATTTCGGAAGCCATGCGCTTATGGGCGTTTTCGAATGGCTGAGCTCTTAACGCAAGCTCGAATGTGACCCCGGCGGGCGATCGGGCGCACTTTCTCAAATCAGCTTGCATCGCGAGGTGGACAACGAACCGTCGCCCTGAATGCGAATGTTGAAGTACTCGTTTGCGTCCCAACCTGTTCGGAGGCGAAGCGGAACCTCAACAACCTCGAAATCGGCAGGGCGATCGGCGTTTTGATTCCAGTACCCGCTGGCTCGGTATGCCGGCTTCGCACCAGGACGGCCGACCGACTTGTCGAGAAATACGCTATCATTTGACGGATTGCTCAGCACGGCCACGGTCACGTGCCTCAAGCTCTTGCCCGACCGGACCTTCCCCATCGACGTCACGGACGCGTCGGAAACGCGCGCGGTTATCTGTAACTTGAGGTCTCGATCGCAAGCGAGCGACCAGGATAGCGTCGCCTCAAGCCCAATCGGATCGACCATCGTTGCCGCGGGAGAAGTGTCGAGCCAATCACCTGGGCCAAGCTCAAAGGTCGGCTTGGAATCCCTACAGCCGGCAACGCCAGCGGCAAGGAGGACAACGCACATGGAGACCATTCCGGATACCTGCATCCCCAAGGCCTAGCGCGCCAATAAGTGCGCGCAACTGAACCAAAAACGGACCACGTGACCCCCGAATTCGGGACGAGCGCTTTGGCGCGTGGTATGAGCCCCGCCCCCAATGACCCATGCGCCGCCGCAATCTGAAACGTCTGCTACAGCCCCAACTGCATCTTTTCGGGCCGGCCACATCGCGCTCGTGGGGAGGCCCAATGTTGGCAAGAGCACGCTACTCAACGCGCTCTTGGGGGAGCCGATCGCGATTACCTCGCCGCAACCCCAGACAACGCGCGATCAGATTCGAGGCATCGTAACGACGGAGCGCGCGCAGTTTGTCTTTGTGGACACTCCCGGTCTGCACCAATCGCGATCGAAGCTCGGCGCGCACATGAACGAGGCCGCGAAGGCTGCTTCGACGTCGTCGGAAATCGTAGTGGTTGTGATCGACCTTGGTCGCGGAGAGCCAACACTCGCAGACGCCGACTTCAAGCTCATCGAAGAGATGAGCGCGGAGTTCAAGACGATCGTTGTCGTCAATAAAATTGACCTTATCAAGGAGAAGGTCCATTTGCTCCCCGTTCTCGAGCGCTTGTCCGCACTCAGCCAGGTGGCTGCCGTCATCCCGCTCTCGGCGCGCAGGGCCGATGGGCTCGACCGCTTGTTGGGAGAAATCGAGCCGCACTTGCCAGAGAGCGCACCGCTGTTTGAGACCGACGCCTTGAGCGACAAGCCGGTGCGTTTCTTCGTCGCCGAGTTCGTGCGTGAGCAAATCTTACGCAAGACACGCCAAGAGATTCCCCACGGCGTTGCAACGGTGGTCGAGCGATTCGACGACAGCGGCCCCGTCGTTCATATCGACGTCGTCATTCACACGTTGCGCGAGAGCCACAAGAAAATTCTGATCGGTAAGGGCGGCGAATTGCTCAAGCAAGTCGGCACGGATGCTCGCGCTCGGGTCGAGAGCATGCTGGACCGCAAGGTGTTCTTGAAGCTGTTCGTTCGCGTGACGCCTGCTTGGCAGAACAGCGACGCACTCCTCACCGAGCTTGGGTACGCGAAGGTCGAACCGACATGACGAAGCACTACAAAAAACGAGGCGACCGACGTGGGCCGAACGCGCGCGAGGGCATGCCGCTGGTCGCCATCGTGGGGAGGCCCAACGTAGGAAAATCCACGCTCTTCAATCGTCTCGCGCGAGCGAAGCTTGCCATTGTGCACGACGAACCTGGCGTCACGCGCGATAGGCACTACGTCGACACGACCGCGTTCGGCAGGCCCTACACGCTGGTCGATACAGGCGGCTTCGATCCCGACGACGACGATCCAATGAAGAGTGGAATCGCGCGACATGTGAAGGCTGCCGTCGCAGAAGCGGACGTCATTCTCTTTGTGACCGACGCGACACTTCCCATGACTGCGGCAGACCGCGCTGCCGTCGATTTGCTTCGTCGCTCGAAGAAGCCCGTGATCTTCGCGGCGAACAAGGCCGACTCACCGAAAGTCGATCCCGACGCGTTCGAACTCTATCGACTCGGCGTCGAGCAGGTGTTTCCGGTTAGCGCGCTTCACGGCCGCGGCATCGGCGATGTCGAAGCGGCGATGGTGGAACACTTCGGCGCGCAGCAACCCCTGGAAGAAGTCAGCGATGACGATCTGCCTCGCATTACCGTGGCGGGCCGTCCGAACGCTGGGAAATCGAGCCTCTTGAATCGTTTGCTCGGTGAGGACCGCATGTTGGTCGATGAAAAACCGGGAACAACACGCGATGCCATCGATGCGGTCGTCGAACGTAACGATAAGAAGTACATTTTCGTCGATACCGCAGGCATCAGGCGCAAGGGTAAGGTCAACAAAGCTGACGATGCGGTTGAATCGATAAGCGTGCTTCAATCGATTCGAAGCGTTGAGCGATCCGAAGTCGTCGTGCTCATGTGCGATGCGGCGGAAGGCGTCGCGGAGCAAGACGCGAAAATTCTTGGTCTCGCCGAAGAGCGTGGGTGCGGACTCGTCATCGCGCTCAACAAGAGCGACCTGCTGAGCAAGGACGAGTACTCAAAGGCCGAAGAGAGCGCGCGCGACAAGATCAGTTTCGCGGCATTTGCTCCGGTCGTCCGCATCAGCGCCAAGACGGGGCGCGGCATGAACGAGCTGTTCGACAAGATCGACAAGGTTCGCGAGAGCTACGTGCAGCGCGTTTCGACTGGCGAGCTCAATCGTTTCTTCGAGCGCGTGCTTGAGTCGCGCACGCCGCCCACCAAAAACGGCAAGGCGCCTCGGCTCTACTACATCACCCAAGTAGAGAGCCGCCCGCCCAAGTTCGTCATTATTTCGAACGCGCCGGAGCACATTCACTTCTCGTATCAACGCTTCGTCATCAACCAGCTGCGCAAAGCGTTCGGCTTCGAGGGCGTGCCGATACGTGTGTTTTACAAAGAGAAGCGGCGTGGGACACCCAAGGGCGGCGAGAAGCCTGCGGCTGAGGGTCCAAGACCGACGCGCAGGCAACGCGCAGGCAACGCGTAATTACTTCTTCGACGGATCCACGATGCGCCCGGCAAAAAACACGGCGCCCGAAGCGCGATCGCGCACAAAAAACCAAAATGAATGGTCAACGTTCATGGCAACGTTGGTTCTGATCGCCTTGACGGCAAACGTTCCAGCCGTCGCCGCGGCCGCCTCGGTCCCTCTTTCGTCAACCGTGACCATCGCTTGATGAACCACCTGAGAAAGGTAAAGCGACTTGTCGTTCGTCATGCCAGAAAAATCGGCCTTGTCGGAGAACGCCAGAGTGAGCCCGAGCTTCATAAGTGTATCGGAAAGATTGAACGCGCGCGTCGTCGAAAACTTCGGAAGCGAGAGATGAACGGCCTCTTGGCTTAACTTCGGCAACACGGCCAGCGCCCCGCCGATGCCAAGTTCGTCAAGTTCGTTGATATTGTTCTTTGGAAGAACAACCACCATCGCGAGCGAAGAACCTTGGTAGCCGAGTTCGATCATCTGAAAGCGCTCGTCTGCAAAGTACGGCGCAGTGATGAGTTGATTCATCGAAAGAGACTGCGCCTTTGCACCCTTAGAAGTTGTGAATGGAGCGAGTCTTGTTTTGCCTAGAGGGAAGGTCGATTGCCACGTGCCAAGAAAGTAAACTGCATTGACCATGACCGCCCGAACGAGCGGAGTGATTGATCCTTCAGTTAGCAAGTTGTGGATCTTCTGACGCGTGTGGTCGCCAACCCAGAAGTTGATTTTTCGCCGTGCATCATCAGGATGCTGACGAATCGGTGCGCGCAGAACTTCGGCACCGAAGAAGTCGTGAATCGTCGTGCTGAAAACCCCATCGAGCGTCACAGCATCGTCTGCCCACGCGCTGTTGGCGACGTCGAGCACAAAGGGAGGCCCCTTCGTCGTCGACGTGGTGGTCGCTTGCGAGAGCCCCGTCGAAACTTTGGCCCGAAGATCGCGAAACCCAGGGAAGAGCACGTCGTCATGAATCTTGACGTTCATGAAGGAAGCAAATTCGTCGTGTGTCGCACCCTTGGCGCCAGCACTCGCCATCGCGAGAAGCTCGGTGATGCTCCACGGCGAAAGCACCACATTTTCGTCACCCGTGAACACCTTCTTGAGCAGCTTTTCACTTACTGCCGCAACCGCCTTCGCCGCCTCTTCTGTCGGGTTCACGGAGACGGAAGGCGCGATGACGGGTGGCAACGCAGCGGGTGCGCTGGGTTGCGTACTCGCAAGGCTACTTGCCGATGGAGGGCCAGCGGGCCCCTCCTCTTCGTAACGCACCTCGGGGAGATTCGCGGGGCGGGGAGCCTTTGGACTACAAGCGAGAACCGTGAGTCCCAGAAAGGCGAGCATCGATGAGCGCATGAGCGTCGTCATTGTTTCGAACGTGAAGGCCGTCAACCTCTAATGAAAATCCCGACTCATCGAAGGCAGTGCCCCTTCCGCAAGTGGCTTCAAGACGTCCACGATGAGATAGATAACGCCACCGTCCTTTTCGCGCTCGATACGTCCTTGCGCGAGCAAGAGTGAGCTGTGCGTCGCTGCATAACGCAACTGCTCGAAGACCTTGGCCCACAGCACTAAGTTTGTGAAACCGAACTCGTCTTCCATCGTGATGAAGACCACACCACTCGCAGTCATGGGGCGCTGACGGCAAATCACAAGGCCTGCGACACTTGCGCGTGCGCCATGAGGAACGGTCGCTATCGTTTTCGAATGGATCACGTCCGCTGGTAATCGTGGCCTCATCAGTAACATTGGATGATCGGTTGTCGAAATACCGGTTCGTCGATAATCGAAGACCAGTTGTTCGGCGCGACTCAGCTTGGGCAACGACGGCCGCGCTTCATGATGCGCGTGACCTTTGAATAGCCCTTCAGCTTTCGGCGCTCTCGCACTCCACAATGCCTCTCGAACGTCGATTCCGAACGCCCGAAAAGCACCTGCTTCCGCGAGCAACTCGAGCGCTCTCTTATCGAGCGAGGCGCGATTTTCTACATCCGCGACACTATCGTAAACTTGGTTGACACGTGTAGCGACGATGCGTGCTCCTACGTCTGCACGCATCCCTTTGATGTAACGAAGGCCGATACGTATTGCGGCGGAGCCATCACTTCGGTCGATCGTGCAATTCCATTCACTTCGGTTAACACATACAGGCAAGACACGAACACCATGCCGCTCAGCATCTTGCAAGATGGTGCTCGGTGTATAGAAGCCCATCGGCTGACTGTTGAGAAGCGCCGCTGCAAACTCTGCTGGATGATGCACTTTGAGCCAAGTGCTCGCATACACGAGCAGCGCAAAACTTGCCGCGTGACTCTCTGGAAATCCGTACTCACCGAAGCCTTGAATCTGTTTGAACAACCGCTCCGAAAAATCGGCAGAGATGCCGCGCTTGGAAAATCCGTTGAATAATTTTTCGCGATGGCGTTCGAGCCGCCCGCTCTTCTTCCACGCTGCCATATCGCGACGCAGTTGATCGGCCTCACCCCCGGAATAGCCCGCGCCTTCGATCGCGATTTGCATCACTTGCTCTTGAAACAACGGCACTCCAAGCGTGCGCTCAAGAATGGGGCGCAAACACTCGTGAGGAAGCGTCGGCGGCTCGAGCCCCTGACGCCTACGCAAGTACGGATGCACCATGCCACCTTGAATGGGACCCGGACGCACGATCGCAACCTCGATGACGAGGTCGTAAAATTGCTTCGGCTGCAATCGCGGCAACATCGACATCTGTGCGCGGCTCTCGATTTGAAACACGCCAACGGTATCGGCACGGCAAAGCGAGTCGTAAACCCTTGGATCTTCTGCTGGTATGCGAGCGAGCCTCTCGATGGCGTTCTTGGCGCTGACTCGCACCTCGGGCGATAGTTCCATTGCTTTACGAATGGCAGTGAGCATGCCCAAACCAAGCACGTCGATTTTGAAGAAACCGAGGCTGTCGAGATCATCTTTGTCCCATGGAATAATGGTGCGATTCGGCATCGTTGCTGGTTCGATTGGTGCAACGTGAACAAGTGCTTCGTCGCTTAGGACGAATCCACCAACATGAATCGACAAGTGCCTTGGACACCCTTGAATGGCGGCTCCGATGGCTATCACTTGGCGCAGTCTTGAATCGCTCGGGTCGAAACCCGCATCGATCAGCCGCTTGTCCTCTACGTCTTGTGGGCCATCTCGAAAGGTGACGAGCTCGCTCAAACGCTCAATCTGCTCGAGCGACAAACCGAACACCTTGCCAACCTCCCGGAGCGCCGATTTCCCGCGATAACAAATGACCTCACACACCATCGCAGCGCGCTCGCGACCATATTTTTCGTAAATCGCCTGAATGACTTCTTCGCGGCGCTCATGTTCAAAGTCGACGTCGATATCGGGAGGCTCACGCCGCTCGAGCGACAAGAAGCGCTCAAACAGCAGGTTCGAACGCGAAGGGTCCACCGCTGTAATGCCAAGGCAGTAACAGACCGCACTGTTGGCTGCGCTTCCCCTGCCCTGGCAAAGAATGTCTCGAGAACGCGCCATCTCGACAATCTCTCGAACGCTCAAGAAATATGGCGCAACGTCGAGATCGGCAATGATACGAAGCTCCTTTTCGATCTGCGTTTGAACCCTTGAAGGAAGGCCCTGTTCGAAACGAATTCTTGTCCCCTCGTACGTCAAACGTCGCAGTACTTCGTTCGCTGTTTCATCGGGACGAATGCGCGCTTCAACCTGACCCGGAAACTGATAACGAAGCTCGCTCATCGAGAATCGACACGCATCGGCAATCTCGCGTGAGCGTTGTATCGCCTGCGGATAGCGTGCAAAAGATTGCGTCTCACGTTCCGGCGCTTTGAGATGCGCCTCGGCATTAGGCAGTAGCTGCCGACCTGCATCGTCAAGTGTCTTGCCTTCTCGGATGCAATGAAGTGTGTCGAGGACGGGCTTATCTTTTCGCTCCGCAAAGAAAACGCGACCTGTTGCACAAAGCGGCAATTGGTACCTAGAAGCGATCTGTTTCGCAGCTGCGAGTCGTGATCGATCGCGACCATCTGCGTGCCAATAGATGCCCATGCTCAAACGCGACGCGAATGCAGCTTGTAACGACGTGAGCGCATCATCCGGTAGCGGCTCAAACACCATGGCCCAGAGGCCCTCCGCGTGAGCTGCCACATAGGAAGCCGGCACCCCTGCGTAGAGGTTGGAGCTCCCTCTCTCTTTGGAAGAGGGCTGGGGTGTGGGTCTCGTCTTGCGAGCGCCCTTCGGATGAAGCCGATGGCTCTCAGTCAAGATGCGGCACAAATTGGTGTACCCTGCATGGTTCTCGACATGCACCGTGACGCTCCCATAAGGACCGAGCCCCTCGTCGAGCGTCAATTCGCAACCAACGATGATACGAATGCCGCATTTTTTTGCGGAGTCGTGCGCGCGCACCATGCCGTAGAGACCATCAAGATCGGTAAGCGCGATGGCGTCGTAACCAATCGTAGCTGCGCGCTCTACGAGCCTTTCGGGAGAACTCGCACCGCGAAGAAACGAGAAGTGCGACCGCACCGACAACGGAACGTAGGGCGACGGCGCATTCTGATTGGCCGCGATGACAGCGCGCGATGGCAGCAAAGCCTCAAGTGGCATGCGGCTGCTGGCATCAATGCGTATGCGTGACATACTGAACGTTAGTTCATGTACCGCCTTTGAGCAAGTTCATCGAAACGGCGTGCCTCGTCCCGCTTCGGCAATTCCGCGCAAGTCGCCGCAATCTGCGAGCGGGAGTAAATGTCGCTCCTCGGGATCACTTTGCACATTGAAGCAACGCCAACCGCCGGTCTCATCCTCTGTCGAGAACAACTTGAACGGATAGCGCATGGCCCCCCAGTTCCGCGTCGCGCATGAGAAGAGGTCACTGCAATTGGTAAGTACAACCGCTACATTTTGCGAGGTCCCTCCGCGCAGAAGGCTCGTCCCCTTCATCCAGCGTTGGCTCTCCGGAAATGGGTTCCCCTCTGCCAACAATTCCAGCACAGTCGGCGCAACGTCGAGCATGGTGCGCGGCAGCGACTCAAGTTTGCGCAGCTCGATCACCTCGTCTTCGGTGAGCATGCCCGGCGGCGTGTCGATAAAAAAGGGTACGTGAATTTCCTCCTCGTAGAGGCTCCAGGTGTGCCCAAGCTGTCCACGTTCGTAAATTTGCTCGCCGTGATCGGAAGCGTAAACGAACGCCGTTCGCTGGCCCTGATCAGTCGCTCGTAGCTTCCGAACGAATTCGGCAACCGCGTGATCTTGACGCAAGATCGCGTCGCGGTAGCGAGCAAGCTGCGTGTCCGCTTCCGAACCGCCGTCGGGCTCGTCTCTTTGCAACTGATCGGTGAACGGCTTCTTCTTGTCGTCGATCCAATATGGAAAGTGCGTGTTCGAAAAGTGAATGACCACGAAAAATGGACCGTCGAAAGTCATGATCGCGTCGAGCGCTCTTTTCATCACAAGCGCATCGTCGGCACCCGCTTGGTAGCTCGCATATGGCTCGATCTGCGTGCCGTTCGCGGTCACGTCGAGAGGCACGCTCTCGAGCCACCTGCCGAAGTTGGCAAACAGCATGTTGTGAGCGGTAAAGTAACCTGTCTTGTAACCAATTGCGCGCGCGTACTCCCACAGAAGCGGGGTGCTGAGGAGATCGTTGCGGGACGACGCAGGATGCACGCCGCTCCACAAGACGGGTAGCGACAGCGCGGTCGTCGAATCGACGGCTCGAAGCTCGCGCAGGCCGAAACGCGCCGGAAGCGTCGCGTTAAGTTCGGGCATCGATGTGCAATTGGGCGTGTAGCTGCTGCAAGCATCGCTCGAACGAACCGACTCGTTGACAAACATAACGACGTTGAATCCTCGACGCCTTGGCGCCTCAACCACGGGCACGAACGCGGAGGTGCGTGCATCGGGAAGATGCGGAAGCTGCGTCATGATGTCGTCCTTGGTGATCGCCGAATCGATACGAGCAGCGACCGCACGTAAGTAGAGGACATCCGGCGGTCCGCCATTGTCCCACCCTGCTGTCGGCGCACCCTTCAGACCAATTGCGCCAAATAGAACAATAGAAGATACAAATGCAACGGCCGAAAGAAGCGGTCGCGCCCGCGTATCTCTCGCAGCTCGAACGGATGCCCACAAAGGCCCGGAAGCGAGCAAGATCCCAGGCAACCAGGCGTCAAACGCGATCCTCGGAACCATAGACGTTCCCATGCGAATCACGCGCTCGTTCAGATACGTGCCGTATCGCAAAGCGGTATGCACTTGTGCCCCGACGAACAACGCAAGGGCAAACGCCATCGTCACCCGCACCACAAGACCGCCAAGGCGTCGTGACCCAATCGCCGCGCACCACAAGAGTGCCCAGGCAACCGCAACGGCTGCCGCACGTTGGACGTACTGCACCGCAGCTTCGTGCGTGAACTCGCGTAGAAGCGACGCGCGCAACAGCCAGTCGAGACCCACAATCGAAGGACCGATGAGAAGGCCAACCAAGGGCCATGCGCGCGCGCGAATCAAAGCAGCTGCAAGCTACTCCAGCTCGTCGCTTTCTACGAGGCGCTCGAGTCCGCGCTTCTGCAAGATGAGGCAAGCGTTGCGCTCCACGCGACAGCCTGCGCCGGCGACAGTGACGTTCACGGGAACGCGATAGCTCTTGAAGGCCTCAGCGAAACGTACGCTCCCGTTTTCGAGCACGGGAATGCGCTTCACTGCATCGTCGAGGCGTGGAAGCAATGCGCTGAGGTCGTACCGAAAGACATGCTTGATGCGCGAGATGCCGTTTTCTTGCAGCACTTTTGAACTTGCGACCGTACCGCGATGGGTGAAGCGAATAATCGTCACCGCTACTCCGACGCCCGAATCAGGATTGAGTGGATCGGGGCGCTGAATCACCTTTTGGTCAAATGACTCACGTGCTGTTACAATAACGTCGCGGCCCGGCATCATGCGCGCCGGCGCACGCCAACGAGCCACGCGCTGCGCGTAAATGCGTTGCAACTTGCCGAATATCCAATTTCGACCGATCTCTTTGAGCCGATCCTTGGTCGCGTAGACGACGCCCGCGGCAATCGCAGCAACCGCAAGGCCCGATCCCACAGTTGCCTGCATGAGCGACCCGCGAAGAAACATCACCTGCGCGCCGATCGCCCAAGTCGAAGCGGTGAGCGCTGCGAACGCAGCAACCCAATGGTAAACTTGCTTGGCGACCTCGACGACCTCAGGCTCGAGAAACAGGACTTCTTGAAAGTGCTTCTTGAGGCGACTCGCGCGGGCGACGTATGAATCGACGGACGGCGCTGAGTCAGCGCTCGCCAAGATGTAACCGCTGCTCTCGCGGTGCGTGAGCTCGGCGAGCATTGCCCGATTGAGCTCACCGCGCAATTCGACGAGCGGCGCCACCAGCTCGAGCCCCGCTTCCGAATGCTCGACCATCGACAGTGCCTTGTCCGACGACGTGAGCATCTCAAGAATGCGCACACTCAGGTACTCGTCGACGAGTGAGCGCTCGCGTGACAGAACACCCGTTACGGCGGCGTCAAGCGAGGCGCGCGCATCCGCGACGCGGCCGCAAACGTCCCTCAAGATGGTGCGAACGCGATCGAGCGTCGTATCCGACGACCCCATGCTCGCCAACGATGCGACCATCCGACACTCTCGCGCAAACGCATCGCCGCCCCGGCTCACGCGTTGGGCGACGCCTATCGCAACTCGCCGCAATTCATCGGTCGTTACGGCTTCGCCGGGGGCCAACGCACCCGTCGGACGATCGAGGCGCGTCCACGATTGAAGCCGTTCCCATGGGACGTGCTCCGCGAAGACGTTTGCAGGCACCTCGAGTTCTGCGACGAGTTCGTATTCAGCGTTGTGCTTTTCCGGAAGCGGAATGGCAACGGTCCACTCGAACCGTGATGCGTCGTGCACCTCGAGGCGAACGTCGAACGGCGAGCGGATCGACTCCGGCCGAATCGACAGCCGTGCCTCTGAGCTTGAGTGCGAGCCCGCTTCGGAGCCGGCCAGCTCGACGGTGGGGGTCAGAAGTACGTTTGCCATCGCCTCGTCACTAAAACGTCACATTAAGACCATGGTGCGCATCGAGGCCTCGCGCAAGAAAAAATCGAGGCAGGTCAACAATTTCCGAGCGCATCAGGTTTGCGAAATGCATCATGGCACCATGCGCCACAGATTACGCATTTGTCACAAAACTACTCCGGCGTCTCAACCACCTGCACGTAGCCGCGCGCCTTCATATCGCCCTGACCCAATTGGCCCGAGGAGTTGTCGCCCCAACACTTAACCTTGCCGTTATCGAGCAAAGCGCAGCGATGATTGGCGCCCGGGCCGGAAGCGACCACTTCCGACTTCCGATTCGCGCCGAGCGGCACGACCGGCAGCGCATCACCCATCTCAGAGCGGTTGTCGCCCCGATTGCCAGCGCTGCCGCCGACGCCCAGTGTCCCGTCAGAGTTCGCGCCCCAACACTTGACTCCACCGTTGTCGAGCACGACGCAAGTCGTGTGAAGACCCGTCGTGAGCGACTTCGCGGTACGCCCAGAACCCAGTTCAACCGCCGGTAGCGCGTCGCCCATCTCGCCGCCAAATGCGCCGCGGTTCGACACGTCGCCAGAACCGAGCTCAGCCGATGAGTTGTTGCCCCAACATTTGACTCTGCCATCGTCGAGAAGCGCGCAGGTATGGGTCCATGTCGCGGCTATGGCTATCGCCGTGCCGCCAAGACTCACGACCGGGAGATTGTCTCCCATGTCATCGGCCAACGATCCGCGGGACTTCGTGTCTTCGAGACCGAGTTCGCCTTCTTTGTTGGTTCCCCAGCACTTTACGGCGCCGCCCTCGAGCAAAGCACACGCGTGGTGCCACCCGACAGCCACCGCGCTCGCGGAGGCACCGAGCTTAACGATGCCCTTCATCGTGGTTGTGCTGTCGCTCCCAACGCCGAGTTCGCCGTCGACGTTCGAGCCCCAACACTGAACGCTGCCATCGTCGAGCACCGCGCAGGTTCGGCTCTGGCCCGCGGACACCATCTTGCCCGTTCGACCCGTCGCGAAACTGACGGCCGGCAGCGTGTCGCCCATCTCGCCAGGACTGTCGCCTCGGTTCCCTGCTCCGCTGATGCCAAGTCGAGCGTCGCCCATGCCCCAGCACTTCACTGAACTATTGTCAAGTACAACGCAAGTATGCGCAGCGCCCGCGGAAATCGAGACGGCGCTCGCGAAGCCCAGGTCGACCGTCGGCAGTGCGCTGCCCATTTCGTCAGGTTCGTCGCCACGATTTTTCGTGTCACCGAGCCCTAACTGTCCCAATTCGTTATCACCCCAGCACTTGACCGCTCCATCGCCAAGAATCACGCAGGTGTGTTTTTCACCAACTGCGATTGCTTTGGCCGAAACACCCTCGCCAAGATCGATGGGCGCGAGCCCATCGCCCATGTCGCTTGCGGCAAGACGCTTGGGCTCTTCGGTCGCCGCACACGCCGCGAGAAGCAAGACCATGCTTGCCATCGCGCGCACCGGTCTCGGGGATTGTTCGCGAACAAAGGTGACGTCAACCATTCGGAATAGCCTCTTTTCAATGGGGCCGTGCCGCTTGTTCATGTCGCAAAAGAACCCCATGCGCCAGAACTTACGACGTACGTTCCTTACATAGACAGGCCGCCATCGACATCGATGCAACGACCGTTGAAGTAGTCGCACTCGAGCACGAAGCGAACCGCCAACCAGATGTCCTCGGGCGTTCCAATGCGATTCACTGGAATGGCGGCGACAAGCGCTTCGCGTGCCTTTGGGTTCATGCCCTGAGTCATGGGTGTTTCGATCATGCCGGGCGCGACAGCACCAACCCGGATGCCAAAGGGCGCGAATTCGAGCGACCAGGTCTTTGTGTTTGTCGCGAGCGCGGCCTTTGCAGCGCTGTAGTTTGACTGCCCACGATTGCCATGCCGAGCAACGCTCGAAATGTTCACAAGGACGCCCGGCTTCGTTCCCGTCGTGACCATTTTTGCAACGGTGTCCCGCGCGAGAAGGGTAGCGCCTGTGAGGTTGACCCCGATGACCGCATCCCACTGCTCTTTGGAAAGAACCTTGACGGCTCCCGTCTCGCGGTCCTTCTTCACAAGCAGCCCATCGCGCAAGATGCCAGCGTTGTTGATGAGTCCGTTGAGGCCTCCAAGGTTCTCGTGCGCCCATCCGACGAAGCGTCCGATGTCCTCTTCATTTGCAACGTCAAGGCGACGCGCCACTACCTTGCCGGTGAAGGGCTTTGCGGCATCGACGGTTTCGGCGAGCCCAGCTTCGTTTACGTCACCGACGGCAACCGAGGCGCCTGCCTCCGCAAGTCGCAACGCGAAGTGGCGCCCCATGCCTTGCGCCCCACCGGAAATGATCACCTTGAGATCAGAGAGTTTCATCGTGGCCTCCTTCGCGCCGCTTCTAACACACGCGCGCGCAAACGCGCTTTGTGTAAAGTGCCGCAATGATGCGCCTGACTGGACTCGTCCTACGCGCGGCGCTGATTTCGATTGGGCTGACGGGCATCGTCTACGGCTTGGCAATCATTTTTCTTCGCCCGCTCGATACGGTGGAAGGCGAACTTCTCTTCGAGGCATCGCGATTGAGAAGCGGATTTCCTCTTTGGGTCGATCCGCACGTGGGTGCGCACGAGTACGGCCCCGTGCCCGCGCGGTACTACGTGCTCTACACAGCCACTTGGCCGGCACTCATCGCATTGGTTCCACCTTCCGTTGCGCCGCTTTTCAGTCGCGCGGTCGCCACCTTGGCGTTCTACGGAGGACTCCTGTGGATCGTGCTACGGGCTTCTCCTGAGCGACGTCACCACGCGTTCCTCGCCGCCGCCTACGCGGGCGGCGTGTTCATGCTCGTTCGAGCCGGAGTGAGCGGTTCGGCCGATTCACTTGCCGTCCTGCTTGTCGCAATCGCTCTGTTAAGGGCGTTGACGACCGGCTCTCTCGACGCGGTTGCAGGCACGCTCTTCACGCTCGCGGCTTGGACGAAACCCAACGTCGTCGGTGCCGCACTCGGCGCATTTTCGTTCACCATCTTGACGCAACGATTGCGTGTACGGTCAGGACTTCTCGCCGCAGTGGGTGTGTCTGCTGCGATGGCAGGCATTGAACATGTTGCGAGCCACGGTCAGTGGGCAACTCACCTCTTTCGCTCGACTGCGCAGCCGCTTGATTGGTCCGTATGGTTCGAACATGTGGCGCCCCGCTTCGTGTTTCTGGGGCTCCCTCACCTCGGTGTGATCGCGTTCGCGTGGCATGCGCGTGCTGATCGAAGCGTGCGACTTGCCCTTGCTTCGCTCGCGGCAAGCCTTGCTTGGACTCTCTTTTCGATGGCGAAAATTGGCAGTTCCACGAACTACTGGATCGAGCCGTCAATGGTTGCTGTGGTTGTTGTCTCCGTCTTGCCCTCGCGCAAGGCGGTAACTTTCCCACCCATCGCTGTTGGCCTTGCGGGCATCGCGGCACTCCTGGCGGTGCTCAATGCACGCACGATTTTCTTTGAGCTTCCGCGCTTGCAGACTGCGCGAGGAGAGCTTGGCCGTGCGGCGCAAATTTGTGCGCTCGGGCCCACCGACGTTGCAATAGGCGAACACCCTGGCATTGAGATGACCCTCAATCAACGCATTGTGGCGACCCCCTTTCAGCTTTCACACACGGAAGCCCGCGATCTCGAACAGTGGAAGCGCGACATGCACGCACCGGAAGTGCGATGTCTCATCATGGAGAGCGACCTCCTTGAAAAGCCGGTTGGTAACGTCGACGCCGCGCACGATCGCTTCAGCGTATCGATGCGCGAAATCGCGCGAGCGGAGTTTGCGCTCGTCGACCATTCGGGCTCCTTTTGGACGTATCGAAAGCGATAAGAGTGTGGCCGAAAACAGCGGCCGAAAGCGTTTCATTGCCAGTCGTGCCGGGCTGAGTAAGTAATGCACCGCAATGCGCATCACAATTTTCGGTGTCGGCTACGTCGGCCTCGTTACCGGTACCGGCATTAGCGAACTCGGGCACGACGTGCTCTGCGTCGACACCAACGTCGATAAAGTCAAGCAACTGAACGAAGGCGCGCTACCGATCTACGAGTCGGGCCTCGCTGATCTCGTAAAGCGCAACGTTCGTGACGGCCGCCTTTCGTTCGCTACCTCTCTCGATGCGCCGTACGATCAATCCGACATGTACTTCATCGCGGTTGGGACGCCGCGATCAGAGGACGGCACTCCCGACCTAAGGGACGTACTCGCGGTAGCGCGCACCTTGCGCGATGCGGTGAAGCAGCGCGCCACGATCGTGGTCAAGAGTACGGTCCCCGTTGGAACGTGCGATCACGTACAGGAAATTGTGGGCGAACACGACGTTGCATCCAACCCCGAGTTTCTCAAGGAAGGCGCCGCAGTGTCAGACTTCTTTCGCCCCGATCGCATCGTGATCGGATCGGAAAGCGAAACCGTACAGCGGCAGCTACGAGAGCTGTACGCCCCACTTCAACTCTCTGGTGAACGCGTGATCGTGACCGACAGAAGGTCAAGCGAGTTGATCAAATATGCGGCGAACGCAATGCTGGCAATGCGGATCTCGTTCATGAACGAAATGTCGCAACTCTGTGAAGTCACCGGCGCCGACATCCACGCGGTGCGGCTCGGCGTGGGTTCCGACGCTCGCATCGGCAAGCGATTTCTCTACGCAGGTCCTGGGTACGGAGGCTCATGCTTTCCAAAAGATGTGCGCGCACTCACCGCGCTTGGACGCGCGCACGGCGTCACCATGCAGCTTACCGAGGCAACCGATCGCGCCAATGACGAGCAGGTTGTCTTCGTTGCAAAACTCATCGAGAAGGCGGCCGGCACGCTCCGCGGAAAACGGGTTTGCCTGTGGGGACTCTCGTACAAGCCTGACACCGACGACGTGCGCGAGGCTCCGTCGCTTTGGTTGACGAAGTACCTCCTTTCGAAAGGTGCCAGCGTAGTGGGGCACGATCCTGAGGCTCGCGACAACTTCCGCCGCGTCATGCGCGCGAGCGAGTGCGACGTTCAGACCGAAGCCGATCAGTACGTCGCCGCCGAGGGCGCAGATGTGCTCGTATTGCTCACCGAGTGGCGTAGCTATCGCGCTCCCAACTTCACGAAGTTAGCGAAGAGAATGTCCGCCGGCGCCACGGTTGTCGACACGCGTAACGTGCTGCGAGTGCGTGACGTGAAGGCCGCTGGGCTTCGATTTCAAGGCCTCGGCGTTCGTCGTCAGGAAAGTTGACTACACGGCCAGCTTCGTCTTCTTCCCCCAACTGTTGAACGTGGGCTGCGAAGGTGTCGCGTTGTTCGCAGGACGCAAGAATCCCAAACAGTAGATCGTACCGTTTACAAGACCCCACGATCGCGCGTGCCGTGCGGTAGCTGCCCAGCGTGCGGCTGCCGGCATGTTCGCGAGCGGCTGAAGTGCGGCGTTCCTCATGTGCAACTCGGCAGAGTCGAACGCGGCAACCATCGCGGTCTTCACCGCGTGCGGAGAACACTTGTCGCGCGATCGTCGCGCGGCCGCTTTTCCAAGCGAAGCCCGGCGCTCCGGATCGGCGAGCAGCGACAGGACGGCTTCTCCGAAGGCGCGATCGCTTTCCACATCGCCATGCATCGATCGACCTGGCTCGAGGAGCACTCCGTTTTTGTTGTGATCGATTTGCGCGGTCACACCCATGCCGTCACTAAATGCAACGACTGGAGTGCCACAATAGAGGGCCTCGCCCATCACGTTCCCATAGGTTTCACTGAGGGACGTGTGCACGAAAATGTCCGCGTGCGCGTAGTAGTCGGTCATCTTGGTAAATGGCACTTCACCCGGGAAAAAAACGCGGTCGGCGCAACCTTCTTCGACCGCCACTCGCTTGTAGAGTTCCGTATCCGGACCCTTGCCAAGAAGCGTTAGCGTGGCGTCGGGACGCTGCGGCAATATGCAACGCGCAAAGATACGAATGACGCGGTCCTGCGACTTTTCACGCGTATGGCGACCAGCGCATAACAACCGAGGGGCCTCACCTGGCGGCAGGAAAGCGCGGTAAGGATCGTCGCCGATGCCCTTGTCGAAAACCTCTGGTTGAACAACGCGTGGGATCACGTGGATCGGAACGGTGACACCGCGCTCGCGCCAATACCGACGCAGTCCATCGCTCAAGACAACGAGGCCGTCGCTCTCATTGTAAATTCGCTTGAACAACCTGTCGCACGGGCGCTTGAGGATCGCATCAACGCCGGCGTGTACCGCAGGAATCTTCGAGATAGCCTCTGGCAAGAGCACATCGTACGCGGCCGTCAGGTGCGTCGTGTTCACGCATAGGACGGGGATGCCCTTCACCTTGCGAAGCCAGAGCGCAAACTCGAGCACAAGCGTTGTTGCTTGCGCAAAACACAGATCGAAATCCCATCGATCTGGATCAAAGATCCAGCTGGCTGTCGGTACAGGAATGTAAAGGCCGGGGTAGGTCTTGAGCGGAACACTCGGCAGCTCAACCGTTCCGGGAGGAAGGTCGCCCGGTCGCGTTTCTGGGTCGGCTGGGCCTATCAGCGTAACCTGGTGCCCTGCCTTCGTTAGCTCGTGATAGAGAAAACGTGTTTGGAAAACGGCGCCATTTGCATAGGGGATGCGCGTAAAGTCACTGACGATCGCGATCTTGAGCGGCCGACCACGACTGGCGGCGAGTTTCGCAAACGGGTCGACGAGCGTTTCGAGTGAACGGCTGCGCGCTGCCTTGTCAGGAACGACACTTTGAAGATTCTCGATCTTACGGAGTTTTTCTCGAGCCGCGGCGGAGGGATTCGAAGCCATCTGACTCGAAGAGGACACATTCTGTGCCAACTTGGACATGAGCATCTCGTAGTCGCTCCCGGGGCATGTGACGAGGAAAACGTCACCTCACGTGGCGCCAATGGAGCGACGTCACGCGTCGTTGAAATAAGCGGGCCACCAATGCCCTACGACAGCTCGTATCATTGGTTGTTACGTATGGACAAAATCCGTGCACTCGTGCGCGCGGAGGGCCCCGACGTCGTCGAGCACCATTCGCCATTTTTTGCGACGCTTGCGGGGCGATTTCTGGAGCGAGGCAGCTTTCGGATCCGCACTGCGTTTTGGCATGGCAACCATCTCGACACGTTCGCCCGACCCTGGCTCGAGAGCCGAATTTCACAGCAGGCAACCGATGCGGTGATAGCGCCGGGCTGGGCCGGGATGCGCTGGCTCTTACGCGGGTGCGAGGCGGTCTTTACGGCAAGCCGTGCGGAATTTGCCACACTCAACCTTCACGGTGTGAACCATGTTCACTGTGTTCCGCTTGGTGTCGATCGGAGTGAGTTCCGCCCGAGAACAAACGCGGGGCAGGTCCGCGCAAAACTCAACGTTCGCGAAGATGAGCGCATGCTCATCGCAGCGGGCCGACTCGCGGCTGAAAAGCGATGGGACGTCGCTATCGAGGCGATGCGCCATCTCCGTGAAACGCACAAGTTGATTGTGATCGGCGACGGGCCCGAGCGCGCGAAACTCGAAGCGCGAGCCGCCTCATTTCCTCAACAACGGATCACATTTTTGCCATTCGTCAAGAACCGGAACGAGTTTGCAGAGCTTCTTTCCTCGGCGGATGCCTACGTTCACGCTTGCCCGTACGAAACTTTCGGCCTGA
This sequence comes from Myxococcales bacterium, assembly GCA_023248735.1. GTDB lineage: Bacteria > Myxococcota_A > Polyangia > Polyangiales > Polyangiaceae > JAHFDX01. The sequence goes on along the minus strand of JAHFDY010000006.1, from coordinate 15,648 downwards.
CGGTTATCGAAGCCGTCGCGTGCGGTACCCCCGTCGTTGTCCCAGACCGCGGCGGGGCGCAAGAAAGCGGTGGCAAGGGCGCATGCTTCCGCTATCGAGCGCTCGACGCAGAAGCCTTGGCCACAGCAACGGCGTCCGCGCTCTCGCCAGGCGTGAAACAGCACGCGCGTGCGCTTGCATCAGCGGCGCGCGATGAAAAAGACCACGTGCTCGAGGTGCTTTCCACCTACGAACGCCTTCTCGTGGGGCATTCTCAATGAGAGTTCACGTCTCGATCCACGACGTCTCGCCCGCATATGAAGGCGAAGTAATTCACCTTCTTGACCTTTGCCACGCGCGCGGGATCAAACCGGCACTCCTCGTGGTACCAAATTTTCACGGACGCGCTCCCCTTCCCGACGCTCCGGCATTCGTCGATTCGGTTCGATCGCTCAGCGCGAGTCATGAGCTATTTTTGCACGGCTACTATCATCGAAGTACCGCGCGCGAAGGCGTGCGCGCATTTGTCGATCAGCGCATCGTATCTGCCGGCGAGGCAGAGTTCAGTAACTTGACGATCGGAGAGTGCGCTGAGCTCGTCAACGCGGGTACGGAGATGATGCGGGAGCTTGGCTTGCGCATCGATGGGTTCGTGCCGCCGGCGTGGACGATGGCGCACGGATTGCTGGAAGTACTCACAGCGCGGGGATGCGAGTACACCGAGGATCACCTAACCGTACGCCGCCCGAAAACGGGTGAAACTTGGCCGAGCCTGGTTGTTAATTTCGCGAGCAGATCGCGCACGCGCGCGCTAACGACGACGCTCTTCTCACGACTCTCGATGATGCTATCGCTCGATGTGCGAACGCGTGTCGCTCTGCACCCGACGGACCTACGCGTCCCATTTCTTCACGGAGAGATCGCGCGACTGCTCGATTGGGCCAAGACGCAGGAGCTCTCGACGGCCGCGCAACTGCTCTCGGCGTAGTGCCCACCGTCGATCACTTTTCCAGATCGGTAGAGAACCGCGAGACATCGAGCGGCAGCCGCGCCTTCTGGTCTCGCAGCCACTGAAGCGCGCGTTCACCGAGGAGGTGTGCCCGCGAGGGCCGTCGATCGGCGAAGTTCAGCTGCGCCGATCCCCCGAAATCGTCTGAAAGATCGGCAACATACGGTCGCGCCCAGCGATGAAAATTGGTATCGACGCGCCGAACGTCTGCGGGCGTGAGGCGATCGATGTATCGCCAGCTGCGACTCTCCCAGAAGTGGTTCGCGTAAGTCCTCGAGAGATCGATCGGCCGCGTCGAATCGAACATCCACTCGACGTGGTCTGCTGTCCAAAGCGGATAGAAGAAAGCATCAAACGGCAGCACCTTAATCTCGGCAGGAAATTTTCGTGAAAGGTAGAGTGGCAAGACGACTGAGTGCTCGTCCCAGTGGTGATTCCCATCGCCGCGAAACGTTCGATACTCCCGATACCAACGCAGCAGAAACGGTGCGTTCCGCTCCGCGAGAATGATCGCGTTCGCGAGTCCGAAGTTCTCGACGCGCCCTTGCTGACCGAGAACGACGCTGTAGCTGAGCAGATCGTCGAAGCTCTTTTGCACCAATACGTCGCAGTCGAGATAAATACCGCCGCGTTCGATGAGCTTCTCGAGTCGCACAACATCAGCGCGATGCGCTGGATGGGCAATTGGGTTACCGAAGATCGCAACCGGAGCCTCAATCTTCACCGCAGTGATGCGAGGGAGGAGTTGTCGCCACCAATCGGTGTCAGGTTCGTATTGGTAGTAGACGAACACCTCACGCGGCTTAATCTGTTCAATCGCGCTTCGTACGCTCACGTAGTGAGCGAGACCAAATGGCTTGCCTCCGAAGTCCGCCGTCATCCCGAAGCAGAAGTGCAAGATCTTCGGGATGCGCTCAGCCACGCTGACTCCCTTCGGGAAAAGGCATGCGAAAGACAGAGCCTACGCGGTCGGCCGTCGCTTCGCCATAATCCACGATGTCGCTCTTGAGGCGAACACGATTGACCAACCGCGCCCCCGAAACGAGTCCGTCGAGCTGGTCAGCTTCCTCGTCTGTCTGATTCCAAACGACAAGGAATCCTCCCGGCTTTACACACGCGATCGCGCGCAGAAGCAACGCTTGCGGTGAGAAGCAGTCGATCGGCAAGCCCCACCACAAGAGCGCGTCTTTCGTGAGAAACGGAAAGAACATCGTCGCAACGTCTGCGCCACTCTCGGTCGACAAACCGAAGTCCGCAACGACGTATCTGCCTCGCCGGATCTGCGCCAAATACGCAGCTGCGTAGTCGGCTCTGCTGTGCAGATCGGCGTAAACCACGTGGCCATCGATTTCGTAGCCGCACATGTCGAGATGTTGAGCAGCGGTAGCGGTCTCGAAGAACCTCGCCAGCGCGAATGCGTAGTGGAAGTTGTTTGATCCAACGTCAACTATCTTGAATTCTGCACTCTTCGCGAGAGTGACTCCGTCGAAGCAACGTTCGAGCCCTTCGAGCCAGTAGAGGTTGTCACGATAGATGTACCGCGACGACGCGTGAAAGAGCGGGTCGAGCTTGTACACTTTGCGAAGCTCCTCTTCGCGAGCACTAAGGGCAAGGCGCCTATCACCGGACGCATACTCAAATAGATTCTTCTTAGCTTCGTTTGGAAGAACCATCCCCGGTCTTCGAAACCGAAGCGCCTTTCGAATGCGAAAGCCGATGGCGTTGTAGATGTTTCGCATCATCGGAGCGGTTGCAGATCAGCGTTTTCGTCCACAGGCGTCCTCGGAAGAATGATGTGCAGCAGCGCGGGCAGCACGAGCACGGCGCAAATCACGCACGCAAGTTCACCACCGAGCGCGAGGAGACCGAACGACTGAAGCGCCTGATTGTCCGCGATGAGAAGCGACCCGTACCCAACCGTAGTCGTAAAGCTGCAAAGAACCACAGCGCCCGCAACGCGACGGACGGCGCCCTTCACGTCGCCGCCGAGAAGACGCGCCCGATCGTAAATGTTGAACGGGTACTCCGAACCGATACCAAATGTAATTGGCAGAGCTACGAAATTGAGAAAGTTGAGATGTACGCCTAGATGGCTTGCGCCACCGACGAGCCAGATGACGCCCATGACCAGCGCAAACACCACAGCAAGTGCGCCACGCACACTACGCGTCGCGAGAAGCACCACACACAACACCCCGAGAAACGAAAACAGCGTTGCCTTCGGGCCGTCGCGACCAAGCGATCGAATCATCTCTGCAAAGATCGTCGACCGACTTGCCGTCTGTACGAGCTGCCCATTCTTGAGCACAACGTTGTCGGTCGTGTTCGCAAGCCGAAGAACGGTGCGACCATCGGAGTATGAGACGTCGCGGTTGTTTGCGTAGTCCCAGTAGCGAACATAAAATACTGCGCCGATGTTTCCATTTGCCTCCTCGAACCGAAGGCGAATCAGCGCGGGTAGATCAACCGCGTCGAGCGCTCTGAGTGCTTCTGGCGGTCGAAGTGACTCGACATCCTTTCTGTCGGCAGGACTCAATTCGGAAAGGACACGCTCGGTCATCTTCTTGCGGATATTGCCGAGGACCCTGAGCTTCTTGCCTTGTTCGTCGCGATCACCTGGGAGGTAAGCGTCGATCGTCACGACGTCGGAAACGAGACGGCCTTGTACGTCCTGGGTATCGCGCTCGAAAATCGCATCCTTGACACGGCCGACCTGCTCGCGTGAATCGGCAAGCATGAGCGCACCGGCAATGTTCATCTTGCCGCCGAAGACCTCGTCGGCCTTGCTCGTCCACTCGCCAACACCGCCAGTCTGCTTTGACTGCCTCGACCCGAGCTTGTCGAAGTCATACTCCCATGGGTCTCTAAGAAACTTCGGCGTCCTCATGGCGACCCAGGCAGTTGCCACCACTGCGGCCAGCAAAATAGGCCACCTGAGTCGATGGGTGCACCATGCAATAAACCGCGTCACGTGGCTGCGGCTTCCGTCGGCGAGTAGCGTGGGCACGCTCTCACGCATCCACGTTGGCATGTGCAACTGAATGCGCTCAGAAAGGACGAGCATAGCGGGCACAAGCGGAATCATCGTGATCCACACGAGCAGCATCCCAACGAACCCAATCGTGCCGAACTGCGTGAAGCCCCGAAACTCGGTGATCGTGAGTGAGCCGTATGCGATCGCAGCGACGAGGGCCCCCACGAGCTCTGCACGGAACGCGCTGAGTACCGCCTGCTTTCGCGCGAGCTCGGACTCCACGCCACGAGCGCGAAACTCTTTGTAACGAGACAAGAGCACAATGGGATAGTTAATCCCGTTGCCCAAGATGATTGCGCCGAGGAAGGCGCCCGACGTGTTCAAATAGCCGAATCGCCACATCGCAAACGCATAGGCTGAGCTGACGCCAATCAGCGCCGGCAACACAATAATCGGAAGCGCCCAAACGGACCGAAAGTAAAGCGCCAAGGCGGCGAGCACGAGAGCGAGGACAAGGACGACAGCGGAGGCCGCCTCTGATGCGATTGAGGCCTTCTCGGCGGCGATGTTCGGAATGTCTCCCGCGTAGCCGATCCGCAGGCTCGCTTGCGATTGATCGGTCTTCACGGCCTCCGCGATTTCTTTGACTCGCGCAAGCAATCGGTCGCTTGCCCGGTCGCCTGTACCTGCCGTCTTCGCAACGATCCGAAGCCCCATTTTTGTGCCGTCGGCGGTTACGAAATAACCCGTTGGAAACTGGTCGAAACGTCGAATGTGCTCATCCGCGTTCTTCCTCATTTCGGCAAACTTGGGCGCCGTGGCACCGGCGTCGGCCGCAGGCTTCTGTCCTGGCTCGTCTTCTTCTTCGGGGCCGAGCCCACTTGCACGATGGATTCGATCGTCAAGTTCCTGATCGATCGCCTCCAGATCACTACGAGACGCATATAGCCATTTGTTGTTTTCAAAAAAGCGGCGAAGGTCTTTTGTGTCGCTCTCGAGGTAGCCAATTGCGTCGGGCTCGCATTTCGACAAACACGCGGCGTCATGTCCACACGCGGCGTGGCAAGCCTTAGCAGCTGCGTCAAGCGCTCGGAGCCGCTTTGCAAGTTCATCAATGTAGAGTTCGTTGCTTCGCCGATTCGGCGATTCGACAACAACGATAAGGTTTGCTTCTCCGCGAACGCGAGACCGCTGCTTCTCGTATGCTTTGAATGCAGTGCTGTCGCGAGGGAGAAGTTCCAGAATATCGGTACGCAGCTCGATGCGTGAAGCGTACACGCCGGTCCCGCTGAGAACGACAAGCGCGACGAAGAGTACCCACCAAGGATGCGCGCCAGCAGCTTCGACGATTCGGGACAGGATTCGCCTCATCGCGCACCATCCGCTGCGAGGTGAATGCGCAGGCGCAATTGAAGCGCAAGCCACATGCAAGCGGCGACCAAAGCGTGAACGCACGTTGTTGCAAGCGCAAGGCCACGTAGGTCGAGCAAGCGTAGGAAGAGAATGTTGAACACCACGTTCGACGTTGCATTCAGGATGCCAAGCGGAATCATGATTTGCCGATTTTGCAGAGCGACATTGGCGCGTGCGAGAACGAGCAGCCACGCAAACGGAATTGCTCCAATTGCCGCGTAGGGAACCACGCGCGCGATCTCCGCAACGGCTGCACTGTCCATGGCGCCACGCAAAAAAAGAACACGACAAATGGGCTGTCGCCACGCGCATAGCCCCACCGCAAGAATCCCCGAGGTAAGCGTCGCAACGATTAGCCCTTGGCGCAACGTATTCGAAAATGCGACGTACTCGCGCCGCGCAGCTTGCAGTGAGAGCTTCGTGAGGAGTGGCGTGAAGAAGACGGCCTGAAGGACCGATCCGGGAACCGACGCAAGATCGACCGCGTACTTCAATAGGGTCCCGCCACCGATCACTCTCGACGAGGTCGCCATAACTTGATCGATCACGGGATTGATCCGCGTGATCGTTGCGCCGATAGCTTCGCGTCCCGCAAGAGCAGAAAAGCGCGCCACCAGGCCATGCTCGTCAAGAGTCGGAACTATCCAGCGTCGTTCCCTTCGGTGCCACTCGCTAAGGGCGAGCAACAAGGCAAGCGCCTCGCCTGAAGCGAAAGCCCACGGGACGACGTGAATGCCATATCGGGCCTTTGTGAAGAAGATTGCCGCGATCGCGAATGCGCTACCGACGCCTGTGACGAAGGGAGGCACAACGAACCATCCACGCGCATTCATGAACCCGCAAACGCAAGCACGGTAGGCAGTCAAAAACGCGAGGAGAGAGAATCCTAGAAGCAACGCCTCGGGCGCTGCGAGCGATGGTGCAAACCGATGCAACGCAAGTCCACCGACTGCCCAAAGGACAACAAGCGTGCCCAGCGCAAGGACAAGCGTGCGCCCAAGAAGCGCACAGGCGAAGTCTGTGACATCTGTGGGCGCATCACGATGGAGCTCGGTGACGAGCGGAATAATCGCTGAGTCCTGGTACGCAGACACGATGAGCGACGTGAGAAACGACACGGCTGCTGCAACGATATAAAAGACGTCTGTCGTTAGCCCTCGCCCAAACCACTGTGCGAAGAAGACGGGCGTGAGTGCTTCGAGACCGCGAAAGACGACTTGAAATGGCGCGAGCGCGAGCGCTGCGCGTTTCAATGAAACGTCTCCGTCAACCATATTGACCTTTGTGTGCCGCACGAAGGAGCTCATCGGCAATGCGATCGGCGTGCGGACGTGCATCGAAATGTTCGAGTACGCGACGCCGCCCGGCTTGACCGTGGCGTTTCGCCAACCCTGGATCGGAGGCGTATCGGGCAATCGCGTGGGCAAGCCCGACAACGTCCGGTGGGTCGCCGACCGCCAGGAGGCCCGTCCGCTCGTGGTCGAGCATCTCGGAGATACCACCGTTGTCGAACGCCACAACGGGCTTCTCCGCAGCCATCGCTTCGAGCACCGATCGCGGGAGCGGATCAACATAAACGCTCGGCACAACGGCGACATCAAAGTCGAGCAATAGCGGCGCAATGGGTGAAACGTAGCCGGTGAATGTCACCTTCTCGCCGATCCCGAGATCTCGGGCGATCGCCTTGCACTCGTCAAGGTGGTTGACCTCGACATCTTCCGGCGTATCGCCAAGAACAACAAACCGAACTTTGCTCTTCACCTGCTCTGGCAAAATCTCGAGAGTCTTCGCCGCCGCTTTCAGAAACTCGACAAAACCCTTTCGTGGAAGAATGCGTCCGTACGTGCCGACAACGATCGCGTCGTGTGGAATGGCGTAACGAGCACGTAGCATAGGCGCGCAACTCAAAGGCGCGTAGGCACTGGCGTCGATCGCATCGTGAACGATTCGCACCTTCTGTGGACAGTGATCGAAGAAGTGAGAAACCGGCTTCGACACGCACAGGATCGAACGCACTGCGTGACTCGCAGACAAAGAGCGGTGAAGTGGAACGATAGGCGCACCTAAGCTTGAGTAGAACACGTGCCACACGACAGGAACGCCGGTGACAGCGCCGATCGCCGCGCCCGCGAAATTAGCGCTCGTGCCGTTGCAGAAGATCACGTCGTAGGCTTCACGGCGAACCCGATTCGCGAGTCGACCCATTCCGAACGTCGCGCGAAGTGTGTTGCCTGCCAGGCGAGCAGCCTTCAGCGGGGCCGCCGCGGCAAAGTCGTCGCGAACCATCGGCCTTCGCCAGGGCTCGAAGGGATTTTCGATGAGGCCAGGCTCGAACGCCATCGCATCAACGACGCGATCGGCAACAAGCAGTTCGCTCACGACGCCCGGACGAGGCAGAACGACGCTGCGAAAGAACTGCTTATCGTCAAGAAACTTGAGTATCGCATGAAGCGTCCGCCCCGGGCCACCGTTGCGTGACGTGTCGTTCACGAAAAGGACCCGCAGCTGCCTCACGACGAATGCCTGGTGGCGCGTGACCGATCATCGTGAAAAGAGGGCTGCATCAAGGGGTTCGCCAACGTTCCGCCGAAGCGACGACACCATCCGCAATTGCGCCGATCATGGTGTCGAAACGTGTTTCGTTGAAGCCTGAACCGCTGCGCAACCAGTCCACATGGGAGCCGCCCGCTCGACTCTCCGGGTGAAAGTGACCCAGCACGTCGAGGTGATCGCCATGCCCAGCCCAAATGAGTTTGCCCCACACTTGGGAAAGGATCGGAACTATCCCGTCGTTTGACCGTGCACCCGGAACACGTCCGAAAGCGCGCATCAACAACGCTTCAGCATCGTCGTCGACATCGTGAGGTGCGCACGGGTAGCGTTCGTCGTACCTCGACGCGAGCCCGTAGAGCGCGGTGAAGATAGTCGTCTGAAGCGCCTCCCAAGGATTCGGCAACCCACTGAACCACTTGCGCGCAGAGGGAGCCGGCGCCATCGAGGCTGTGCATTGATACACAACACCGGCGCGATCGCTGATTCCGGCGTGAAAGAGATCCATCGCCTCGGGCATGAGCTGAATCACTGCGCCTTGGTCGGTCAAGATCTCTTCGAGAAAGGTGCGAAGCTCCTGACTCTGCGCGTCGCCGAGAAGCCGCAAGATCGAGCGACCGAGACCGTCAATCATCTTTACATCGAGACCGAGCATCCCCTCGATGCGCCGCAAAGCGAGAATCATCGCGCTCACAAATGTAAGCGGCGGAGCACCGACGGTCAGGCCGACGTAGGTCAGCACCGAAAGTAGGTAGAGCCACCGCTGGCCGTTCGCTGTTGCAAAAAAGCTTGCCATCGGCGTGCCATAGTGAGGAGCGTTTATCGTTGTGACGCTCGCAAGATGCGGCACCCAACGGAGCGTCGCGCTCGGTATCGGGAGGATCACCTCAGGCGATGCGACCATGCGTGCATCGAGCCCGCCGGTCGAGTGGCCAATCAAGTGAATCGGACCCTCGTCCGTCGCTGTTTCGGAGACCAGCTCCGCCAAGCGGCTCGCGCGACGACGAATCGACGCCGTCGGTTGCACGTCGAGAACGTAAGTCGTCGCATCATCACCCGCAGCGGCAAGACGCGCGACGAGCGTCCTTTCAACGTGCGCAAAATAGTCGTACGAACCGATTTTGCCGAAGCCGAAGAAGCCCGGCGACAAATAGATGCGGTGATGCAGCCGCATGCCGCCATCATGCACCATATTGGGCGCGACTTGAACCGCCTTCGAGCGCATGACATGCGTATGCAATCGCGTGGTTATGATCCCCAGGGGATTGCTTGGCGTTGCGACGCGTCTTAATTGCCCGCTGAGTCGAACTGGCGAATAAACGCATCGGCAGGGCCACCGATGCGTGTTTGACCTGGGAGTGCGCCGGCCGTCACACCGACGACGGAGACGTTGCCACTTGGATCAACGCATCCGGCTGTTGCATAGTCGACTTCGCTCGTACCGAATTGCCGTAGCCACACATCTTGGCCAGCTGCGTCGATTTTGCGGACGAAGGCGTCGCGGCCCACTTTCCGATCGAAGATCTCTCCTCCAAGGATAGCGTTTCCTTTCCCATCCGTCGCCGCGAAATAATGTGCGTAGCGAGACGTCGTCGCGTCTTGGCGAGCCCACAAGTTGGCTCCCGAGAGGTCGAACTTGAGGATGAACGTGCCACCTGACGGGTTCGTGGGACTGACGAATGAGCCAAGCGTGTTTCCGACGACGATGATTCCTGCCTCGTCCGCTGCAACCGACATCACCTGATCCATTTTCGACGATCCAAATTGGCGTGTCCAAAGTTCAAGACCACTGCTGTCGTATCTGCGAATGAACCCATCCGTTGAACCTTGCCACGTGAAACCAGGGAGGGCATCCGATACACTTCCGCCGACAACCATGGTGCCGTCGCTCGCGACGCTCAACGTGCCGACGCTCACCGTGTCACCGAGCGTGCGCGTCCACAAAGGGTTGCCATCGCGATCCAGTTTTCGAACAAATGCGCCTTCATCCGAACTACCCAACGTTGCGCCCGCGACGATGATGTTGTCGTTTGCATCCACGCCAACGCCGGCTGAAAATTCCATGGCCTCGGTTCCGAATTGGCGCATCCAAAGCCGATTCCCAGTGCTGTCGAACTTGGCCACGAAAGCGTCGTCGCTGCCCGCAGAAATCTGACCCTCAAACGCGCCACGGGTGTAGCCCGTGACGACGATGTTATCGTTCGCGTCGACACTGACCGCCTCCGCATGATCTTCTTGCGGTGTTCCGAACTCGCGAATCCAAAGCGGTGTCCCTCGCTTGTCGACCTTCAAAATGTAGGCGTCATAGCTTCCAGCTGCGGTTTGGCCTGCGAACGTTCCGGTCGTTGACCCAACGACAATGAAATTTCCCTTGTGGTCGACGACAATCGCCGATGCGGAGTCCGCGTCGCTTGTGCCAAATTGGCGCGTCCATGGAGCAATCACCTCACCCGCATCGGGTGCGTCAGCGCCGCTTCCACCGTCTTGTGCGATGGACCCATCGGCGTGCTGTGGGTCGAACGCGAATTCGCCGCTGACTCCACTCTTGGCGCCGCACGAGAGCGCGCTCGCAATGATCCCAAGCCACACGAAGAAGCGACGGGGAGTTTGGCTTCGGTAATCCTGTTCGCGTGCGTGCGGCGCATCGAATCCCATCATGGCTGTCGCAATATGGGCTCCCCCAGTGATCGCGCGCAACGCGAAGCCATGCACAACCCTTGTGGAAATTTGCACGGAGCTTGACTCAAGGTGGTCGCTATCGAGGTGGCTCTTCGCCTCCCAAGTCAACGTACGGGAGTCGGTCGCCCATTTCGGTAAGCACATCGCCGCGGTTTTTTGTGTAGCCGAGGCCGAGTTGACCACTGTCGTTGGCGCCCCAGCACTTCACGCGTCCGTTGTCGAGTACGGCGCAGGTGTGGCCTCTGGATGCAACGGCTAACACCGTTCGGTCGGTTCCGAGGTCGACGTAGGGCGGTACCGCGCCGACAGCTCCGTCCTGTGTGTCGTCGAGTCCATCCCAGCACTTCAACTTGCCGTTGCCGAGGATGATGCATCTGGCCCCACCGCTCGAGAGCGTGCGCGCAGTCTCGCCCACGCCCAGGTCGACAGGTTTGGGTTTGCCAACCACTTGTATGTCTTCGAGCCCGCTGCCCGTCGGACCCGCGGGGTCGTAGCCCAAGCACGTGACCTGTTGATTATCGAGCAGCGCACAAGTGCCTGAGAGCGCAATGGCGCGGTGCGCGGAATCTACGTTGACCAATGCTGTTGTAGTTTCATACGAGTATGCGTTCTCGAGCCAGCACTTCAGCAGCCCGTTGGTGAGCAGCACGCGATTGCTCGAGACCTCGACCGCCGCTGCCGTGTTGCCGGGACCCAGATCGGCGTAGGGTAATTTGTCACCCATTTCGTTGGGGGCATCACCCCAGCACCAATCGCCGTTCTTAAGCCCAAGCGGACGCCACACGCCGGCAAAGATTCCCCCCCCAACACTTCACTCCCCCGTTGTCGAGAACCGCACACGTGGCGTAGCCCCACGCTGAAAGCGCAGTCACAGTACGACCTGCGCCGAGGTCGAGGTAAGGAAGCGCATCGCCCATTTCGGCTGGTGCGCTGCCTCGGTCTGACGTGTCGCCAAGCCCGAGCTGTCCGTAATCGTTTGCGCCCCAGCATTTCACGCGCGCATTGTCGAGAATCGCGCATGTGCGGCCTTCGGCAGCGATGATGAACGTCGCCTTGCGACCTGTGCCGAGGTCAACGAAAGGAAGTGCGTTGCCCATCTCGCCTGGCTCGTCGCCGACGAACGGATATTTGGATCCGCGCTTACCAATACTCTTGGAGCCGACGCCCAATTGGCCATGGGTATTGTCGCCCCAGCACTTCATCCTCCCGGTCGCGAACAAGGCACACGTGTGTCCGGAACTCACCGACAACGCCGTCACCGCGGCTTGCCCGATGGCACCTGTTCGTGGAAGTGGGCTCGCGGTCTCGCGGTGGCCGGCTTCGCGAGGCGGCTCCGGTTCGGGTCGTACGCCGAGATCAAGGTTCAGGGCGCAACCGCAAAAGACGAGTGCCCCTAGCACGGTCGACCAGGACCATTGGTTCATTAACTTGACAATGTTCATGGCTGGCCTGTCCCGAGGTCGACGTAGTCAAGCGCGTCGCCCATCTCATCGGGGCTATCACCACGACTCTTCGTGTAGCCAAGGCCAAGCTGTCCAAACTTGTTGTCGCCCCAGCACTTCACTCGGCCGTTGTCGAGGACCGCGCACGTGTGCTCAAAGCCCGCCGCGATTGCGCGTACCGTGCGGTTAGAACCAAGTTCGACGTAGGGAAGCGCGTCACCCATTTGTCCGGGACCAAAGCCTCGCGTGTCTGCGTCGGCCACGCCCAGCTGTCCACTGCGGTTGTCGCCCCAGCACTTGATACGCCCGTTGTCGAGCACGGCGCAGGTGTGATGTCCGCCCGCGGCGATGGCGCGCGCGGTTCGACCCGAGCCAAGATTCACATACGAAAGAGTGTCCCGGAAGCGCCTCTCGTCTTTGTCGCCAGTGCCTAGGCCACCCCAAGTGTTGGGTCCCCAACATGCGACGCGAGCGTTCTCGAGCAGCGCGCAGCTGTGACCATCCGCACCGGCTACGACCGACCGCGCGACCAACCGAAGGTTCACAAGTGCATCGCCAAGTTTCATTTCTGCCGTTCCCACGTAAGGGTGATCGGCAGACGCGTTTCTGCCCCAACACTTCACGTTGCCGTCGTCGAGGACCGCACACGCGCCGTCGCCAAGTGCGAGTGCCGTCGCTCTACGGGCTATGCCGAGGTCCACCGCCGCGAGTGCGTCGCCCATTTCGCTCGGTCGCGCACCTCGAATGTCGGCGCCTTCGAACCCCCAATATCTCCATGACCATCCCTGGGGGTAATATGTCGCATTCGCATCAGGGATCCCGAGTGCCCCGAAGTAATTGGAGCCCCAGCACTTCACTTTTCCGTCGTCGAGAATCGCGCACGTTGCCTGACTGTTCGCGGCGAGGCCAATGGCAGTTCGATTCGTGCCGAGGTCCACAAATGGCAGCGCGTCGCCCATCTCGTTCGGGCCATCGCCACGGCTTCGGTAGTCGCCGAGTCCAAGCGACGGACCGTAGCCCCAACACTTGACCTTACCGTTATCAAGGATCGCGCAGGTCTGGCCGTAACCTGCCGCGATAGACGTTGCAAAGCGCCCTGCGCCGAACTCGACGTACGGAAGACCAACGCCCGTTTCGTTTGGCTCGTCGCCCATAATGCAGGCATGTTCACCGGGGTAGTTGACGTCAGGTAGGTAAGAGTTGCACGCCTCGGGACGGTGACTGGTGGGGGAGCCACCAGGCGGGTCGCAAGGCACATGCCCGCCGCAAATTGCTTGGAGCCAGTCATATGGGTCGATGGGCTCTTGGTGATAATCAATGTCCCAAGGGCCCGTGTTCGCTCGTGATGGTGACGAAGCCGCCGCCATGACCGCCCAGCTCTTGCCGATACCGAGCTGACCGTATTGGTTGTCGCCCCAACACTTCACCCTGCCATTCTCGAAAAGCGCGCACGTGTGGTTGCCGTGCGCGGACAGCTTCTTTACTGAGAACGGAGACACCGGCGTTGGATTTGGCCCCCCGTCATTGACGTGCGCGATGCCTGCGTCGCCCTCAGGCCGATCACCAAGTTCAAGGTTGAGCGTGCAGCTGCAGAGGGCAACTGAGAGAAGCGTGGCGTGAAACAAGGAACGATTCATTAAGAACTCTTGCGGTTACAAATAACACAAATAGACCGCGCAGCGACTCGCTAGCGCGCGCAACTCTCGCAGGCAACTCGTGCAATGGAGCTCATCCGTACGCGATAGCTACATGCACGAATAAACGGGCACCTCACCCTCAACGGTGTTGTTGCCATCGTAGATCGCTCGAACGCGGACTTTGCCAGGTAGAAAAGACGAGCCGATCGAGATGACCTCAACACGGCCGATCGTTGCGATGGTGTTGCTGCTCGGAGGGGCGAAGAGAGTGGCTTCGCCGCCAGCTCCGAGGTCATAGGAGAGCCCGTCCTTCCATTCGGCCGGACTCATCAAGACCGCGCGGCCTTCCGGCGTGCCAAACACGCCGCACTTGACGTCGCTCTCGTAGATTCTGAGGTGAATCCACTTCCCCGAAGGCGTGTCTGAAGACGTCGCAAGGGCGATTTTGCCCGCGAAGGCCTGACCACCGATTTTTCCAGAGAGCGGCGCGCTTGCGACTGGCCCCGTTGGCGCACTTGAGCAACCAATCACGTGAAGAAGCAGGAAAGCAATGGAACTGTTCACAAAGTTGACTGATAAGGATTTCGTTCGCATGCCCTACACTTGTTGCGTCGCTGCGAAATCCGTCATGCGAAAGTTCAGTCGCTTCGATTAGTGATCGAGACCAACAGCAACGTCGACCGCTGCCCCCAGCATGCTCTTCGGAAAGGCCGTGTGAAATCGCTCGGCGCGACGCTTCGCTTCATCGCGCTTTCCACTCGCAGCGAGCGCTTGAATGAGAATCACCTCGCGCTCTTCTCCGAGATAGCCACGCGGCCAGCGCGTCGCGTGCTGCTCCGCGGTTGCAATGGCGTCGGCAGGACGACCACGTCCGAGCGCAGCGCGCGCCGCGTCGAGAACTTCTCGCTCCTTGGAGAGATCGCCACGCGAATCGCCAACGGCTTGCGGCGCACTTGGTGCGGGAAGCGAAGATGCGCTCCGAACGGCGGCGGGCGATCGTTCGGCCGTACCGACTGCTGTTTGGCTGGCGGGAGCAAATTGGCTCGAAGCTGCAACCATTGAAGACGTGGCTGTCGGAACAAGTGGCGCGCTCATGATGGGTACCGCGGGGGCTGACCGATTGATCTCAGAAACGATTATCGCGCCCGCTACCCCTCCAAGAGCGAACATCGCAAGCCCAACGCCCACGAGCTTCCGCGCGCTCGCTGTACCAATGTTTGGGGCCGCCGTGCCCGGTGACGGCGTCGCGGATGGACCACCCAAAGCGACCGCGAGTTCCACTCCCGAAAGCACGGCTGCTTTGAGGGCCGCGTCCTCAGGATGCTCATTCTTCTCAGCTGCGATCAAGGCCTCAATCTCACTCGGCAATGGTTCAACGAACTCGACGCTCATCAGGCGCTTCCTTTCGACTGAAGAGTCGCGACCGCCCTGCGAAAATCGTCGCGGGCGAGTCGAATGCGAGAATAGACGGTGTTAACAGGCAGCTTCAGCTGCTCCGCAATTTCGGGAGCACCCCAACCTTCGAGGTCGTGCATCACAACGACCACCCGTCGGTCGAAATCGAGTTGACTAAGGGCCCTTAGAATCAGATCGCGCGCCTCAAAGGCCGTGTCACGCTCAGGCGAGGCGAATTCGCGTTCGAAGGCGACGCTTTGGTGGCGAGCGAGCCGTCGATAGTTTGCTGCGAATCGCACGACAAAGGAGAAAATCCACGGCTTGATAGGTCGGCTTCGATCGTAGTCTGGCAGCTGCTTGTGAAGCGTCACAAAGAGTTCTTGCGCCACGTCCTTCAGGTCGGCCTCTCGTACCCCAAGGCGCCTTAGTACACGGCAGACGTAGCCAAATTCCTCGTCAAATAGGCGGCGAAAGTCCGACGAAAGAACTGACTGTTCGGCGCCTGCGTGCATTCGTTTGGACTTGTCTTCGTCTGTGAGGATCCGTCACAGAAATGAGAATGTAACACCG
>JAHFDY010000244.1 GCA_023248735.1 Myxococcales bacterium | reverse complement strand
GTGACCAGCTATTCGTCGCGTTGGGAGAAAGGCAGTCTTCAGATCTCTTCGCTCTTGCGCTTGCTTCGGGCGCGCTCATCACCGAACTTGCGCCTGCGGACACGGCGCTCGCATAGTGGTCGACATGGCAGAGAGCAATGACCCGAAGGCCGAGAGGAATCGCCTGACGAAGGTGCGGCGGATTGTCGTCAAGGTGGGCTCGTCCTCACTTGCGGGCGACAGCAGCACGTTTGAGAGGCTCGCGCGAGCCATTGCGGAGGCCGTCAATCGTGGCCTCTCGATCGTTCTCGTCTCGAGTGGCGCGATTGCGCTGGGCGTGCGCAAGCTTGGCTATCGCGCTCGGCCAAAAGAGATAGGCAAGCTCCAAGCGGCCGCCGCAGCTGGGCAAAGTTTGCTCATGCGCGCCTACGAAGAGGCCTTTCTTGCACAAGGGCTCACGGTGGCGCAGGTACTCCTTACGCACGGCGATCTTGCGAGCCGCACGCGCGCCAACAACGCTCAAGCCGCGCTGGTTGCGCTGCTCGATGCGCGTGCGGTGCCGATTCTCAACGAGAACGATTCGGTCGCCGTTGAAGAGATCAAATTTGGTGACAATGATCAACTCGCCTCGATGGTGGTGCCACTGGTCGATGCGGATCTTCTCGTCTTGCTCTCGGACATCGAAGGTCTCCTCGATACCAAAGGCAATCGCATAGGAATTGTCAATAACATTGACAATGAAGCCGCGTCCTACGTCCGCAAGGCCAAGAGCTCAACCGGAACTGGTGGGATGACGAGCAAACTCGAAGCGGCGAGGCGCGCGACGCTCGCCGGCGCGCACGCGGTCATTGCAGACGCACGACAAGACGACACCCTTTCGCGCATCCTTGAAGGAGGTGACGTAGGTACTCTGTTTGTTCCTCAAGGTAGGCGCTTGTCAGCAAAGAAGATGTGGATCGCATTCACGCTGCGTCCCAAGGGCGAGATGATTCTCGACGCGGGTGCGTCGATGGCGGTAGCAACCCACGGCAAGAGCGTTCTTGCGGTCGGCGTTCTTGGTGTTCGTGGCGATTTTCGGGCTGGCGAATCGGTAAGGATACTTGACCCTCTAGGCAAAGAGATCGCCCGAGGCCTTGCGAGGTTCGGCGTTGCCGAATGCGCGGGGTTGGCCGGAATGCAGGGCGAAGGTGAGGCGCGTGCCGTGGTTGTGCATCGCGATGAGTTGGTCTTGGTGTGAGATGGCGAAGGGTGCTCTAACCCGCGTAACCCTCTTCCCCGTGTTGCGTTGTGTCCAGGCCTTCGCGCTCGTCTTGCTCGGTGACGCGTAGTCCGATAAATTTGTCAATTAACTTGAGTAATACCCACGTTACGATGGCCGCATACGCGGCCGATGCGAGACAAGCAAGTGCCTGAAGGCCCAGCAACTTTACGCCGCCCGTGATGAGGCCGTCGCCCCCTCCGCTGTTGAGCGCCTTGCGCGCAAATACGCCCGTGAGGAGAGCGCCGACGACACCACCGATGCCGTGTACGCCGAACGCGTCGAGCGAATCGTCGTAGCGAAAACGTTCCTTCTGAAGCACGGCGAGGTAGCAGACGACGCCCGCGATCAGGCCGATCACCACGGCGGCCCAGGGATCGACGTACCCCGCTGCAGGCGTGATGGCTACAAGCCCAGCGACGAGGCCGGATGCGATGCCGAGAGCAGTCGCTTTGCCGCGGTGCTTCCACTCAATGAGGAGCCAACCCAAGGCGCCGCCCGCGGCACCGAGGTGGGTCGTCATGAACGACAACGCGGCAAGCGCACCCGAGGAGAGCGCACTGCCGGCGTTAAACCCGAACCAGCCAAACCAAAGAAGTCCGGCGCCCGTGAGCGTCATCGTGAGGTTGTGCGGCAGCGCGCGCTCTTGCGGATACTTGAGGCGCTTGCCGATCACGAGTGCGCAAACGAGCGCCGAAACACCCGCCGTAATGTGGACGACCGTACCGCCGGCGAAATCGATCGCCCCCAGTTTCAATAGCCAACCGTTGTCCGACCACACCCAATGCGCCACCGGATCGTAAACGAGCGTCGACCAAAGCAACGTGAACGCGACATAGGCAGAGAATTTCATGCGCTCGGCGAACGCACCTGAGATCAACGCGGGGGTGATCACCGCGAACATCATTTGAAACGCGACGAACGAGAGTTTCGGAACGTTCGGTCCCTCGTGAAGCATCGTGTCCAGGTGACGCAGACCCACGAAGTCAAGGCCGCCGATGAGCCCTCCGTGGGTGGGCCCGAACGCGAGCGAGTACCCGATGAGCGCCCACTGCAAACTGATGAGCGGAATCGCCGCGAGTGAGTGCATGATCGTAGAGAGCACGTTTTTTCGCCGAACCATGCCCGCGTAAAACAGTGCGAGTGCAGGTGTCATCAGCAAGACGAGCGCTGAGCACACAAGCAGCCATGCGGTGTTACCAGCGTCGATTGAGGGAAGAGCGGTTTCAGCCATCGGGGGCAGTTATCCAACGCTACGTTTCACGTCTGTTTCGTTGCAAACGGTCTGACTTTTGAGGGCCACCAGGACGACGAAGCACCTGAAGCTCGGCGTCAAAACCGCCCATATCGACGACGGCCATCCGGACACGCTGCATTCCGGAGTCGCCAATTGCAGCTTCGGTCGCTTGCGGCATCGGATTGAGCCACACCATTCTGCCGCCTGGACGCAGCACGCGGGCCGCGTGCCGAATGAAGCCGTCTAATAGGTCGCGAATACTGCCGTCACGGGCAACCCTGATTCCCATGGGCGGATTCGTAATTATTAAAGTGACATTTTGCGGTGCCCACTTGAGTGCGTCGGCGATAACGAGTTCGGCGGGGTCGCGCATTCCGATCGCGGTGAGATTGGCACGAGCGGCGTTGAGCGCTCGCTCTTCGATGTCGCTACCGATGATGCGTCGGTACGGACCTGCGAGCACGCGTTCGCAGAGCTCAAGGCCCGAGCCGCAAAAGGGGTCCCAGACGACGTCGCTTGCTTGCAGGCCGGCCGTGCGAACTAACGCCGCTGCGATGTTTGGGTGCGACGCGGCGGGCACATCGCGCTCGCGATACGCGAAACGCGACGCTCCGAAATCGCGAGGTTCAAGGGTGATTGTGAGGTGCGGTGAAAGTCCTTTGGGCGCGTCGTTCACATGAAGGATCCACGGCGCAGCAGTAGAATCGTTGACGAATCCCGCGAGAGCGGAGGTGGCCTCGGCCGTTGCCCAAACGTCGCCACGTCGATGTCCACCGTTCTCAAAGGCGATTCGAAAGCGGAGCTCGTCATGGCCAAATGCAAGTGCAAGTTGTCGTGCGATCGATTGGTCGAGCTCTCGTGCGATTGCTTGGGGCAGCGGTCCTTCGAGTGGGCCCCTCGCGATTTCGAATTCGACGTGTTCCCAAGTGCGACTCTGAAGAAGCGCGTCCGGTGATCCGGACAGCGCGAAGCGCACCGAGAGAGCGCTTTCGACAACGTTGCTCACTTCGCCTACGTCCGTAAGTTCGCCGACGAGAATGCGCTCAAGTCCGCGGCGCGTCATCGCGACCGCGGT
>JAHFDY010000243.1 GCA_023248735.1 Myxococcales bacterium | reverse complement strand
TGACCTCTTCCCAGCGTCCTTGGACGGGGATGCGACGAAGCAATAGCTGACCTCGCAACACATCGCTGAGCGCTAGCGACGGAAGTGCGTCGCCGAAGATCCACATGCTGCGCTCGCCAGGCTTGACCCGATAGAGTGCCGCCATCAGTCGGGCGGTTTGCGTTTGGCCGCCTTGTTTGAGGTGCGGATAGCTCTCGCTGAGTAATTCACAACGCGCGATGAACATCTGCTGGGCAATGCGAGCGATGACGGGACGCGTGCCCTCGCCGAGATGCGGCGTGAGCCCGCGCTCGAGCATGCGAAACCAGTCCAGCATGCCGCGCGCCGAAAGCCACCAGCGGGCGCGGACGGGAATCAGTTCCCTACCGTAAAGATGGCGCGCCGCCCGGGCGGCTACCGTTGTCGTGGTCATCATCGGATGGAGTCTCATAGAGGATGACGTGGACTGCAACCCTCTCTGCTGACGACACGTGGCCCCGAAGTTTGCACGTCTTGAGGAAGGGTTTCCGTGACGGAAGTGAGAGGGGTTCCCAAACGAATGGCATGAGTCGCATGAATGAGGTTTCTTCGGGTTGTTTCGTTGGTGTTTTGGCGTTTGCGTTCACTTTTTCGGGGGTGGCGTATGCGAAGAAGAAGACTGTCAAGGTGGTTGAAAAAACCATCGAGGTCGACGATGAGGATGAAGTGCCGAAGCCCCGCACAACGGGCAGACCTGAGCCTATCGTCGGCATTCGAGGCGGAGGCACTTTCGTTTCGGGTGGGGGAGGTGCAGGCCACATTGCCGTGTTCGGCGGCGCGGCGTTTGGGGGTGACCACGCCATCATCATCACGGGGCAATTTGGCGCTGTCTTTGTTGGGAACGTATCGGGCGCCCTCCTTGGCGCAGCTGTTGGCTATCGCGGCTATTTCACAGAAGGCAACGTTCGCGTTGGCGCAACGGCTGTCCTGGAGCCTGAGATATGGTTGCCGAGTGGCGGAACAGTTTTTCTCGTGGGACCGACTTTCGGTCCCCTCGTGAAGGTTGGCCCCGTCTCAATCGGCCTTCCGATCGCGTTACGATTCATAGGCGTATCCAGCCGCGCTTATGGAGCCTCCGCTTCCGGCTTCGCGCTTAGTCCGACGCTGCAGGTTGGCTTTACCTTCTAGCGGACCGCCCTGGCATGTGGTTAACTTACTTGTCTATTCTGACAGCCTCTTCTTCTCGACGCGCCTCGGGCACTAGCAACCATTGGCGTGCCTTGGCACGCACCTTGGCCCTTCGTTCTGAGATGCTGCTCAAAATCTGACGCGGAATCCAAACGCGGACGAGGATCGTTGTGAACGTAAGGTTGGCGAGCGACATCAAAAGATGCCGCGAATCTTGAAAGACACCGGCCACCACAAACGCAACCGCACACACTCCGGCGGACAAGCCAAACCACGGCTCGACCCAAATCGCGAGCATCGTTTGGGTGAGACACCAAGAGAACATCAAGAGCAATTGCCCTTGCTGCGGCGTGAGTCCGGCAATCCAGGCGACGCATCCTAGAAGAATCTGCAACGACAAGTGAAGACCCAGCGTTCGTACGATGCGTCGATTGAGTAACGTGCTGGTCAACGTCTGCCTCGCCCAGGCAAATACCAGACATCCGATCCCGAGAAAGATGAACGACCACAAGATCGTGAGCGGATGCGATTCGTGGCCGCCACGCGCGACGTAGAGCCAGGCAACGAGCGGAATGAGCGTCCAGGTGACCCCGAACACGCCGCCAATGAGCGTGCGTGTGCGCGAACCGACGTTTGGATCGAGATCGAGCTCCAACTTTCGCACGCGAGCTTCGTGGTTGGCGAGATCGCGCGACGCACGTTCGATACGCGCGACGACTTCCGGAGGTGCTTCGGAGACCTCGCTCAAGAGAATTTCAGCGGCGTGCGCGTTGCCTTCTTCAAGCTCGTGATTGATGACCGCGAGCAACGCTTGATCGAGCCCGAGTCGCGCGGATTCGTTGTCTGGCCACGCTGAGAGCGCTGAGCGATAACCGAAACGACACTCACCGAGGAGGTTGAATATTGCGAGCGAGCGGTCTTCGCTCTTCGGCTCTTCGGCCAAGGTCTCGAGCAGACGCGTGAGGCTGCGTTTCGCATCGTGAGCGAGTTTTCGTGATCCACGATGTTGCAAATAGGCTTCGATTGCGACGCGAAGTTCTTCGGCGGTTGCGTAGCGATCTTTTGGAGATCGACTGAGCGCCGTTCGGCAGATGCGCTGCGCTTCTGCAGGAAAATGTGGCGGAAAGTGAACATTCGAAAGCAACGCACTCGCCACGATCGCGTGGATGTCCCGCCCGGTGTGCGGCGGAGTGCCCGCGAATATTTGGTAGAAAATTGCGCCCAAAAGGTAAACGTCCGTACGGGCCGAAAGTTCGTTCGGATCGCCAAGCAACATCTCTGGCGCGAAGTACCCGGGCGTGCCAGCGAGTTCGCCCGCATCACGCGCAAGCGGGAGACGTCCACTTGGATCGTCAAGAAGGCTGACCGCTATGCCCCAGTCGAGTACGTAGACCTCACCGAACGATCCCACCATCACGTTGTCGGGTTTAAGGTCACGATGAAGAATGCCGCGGCTGTGCGCAAAGTGAACGGCGTTGCATACGGTCGCGAGAATGCGAAGGTTCCATTCAGTGGGATCTCTGACGTCGAATCGACTTTGGAGCGCGGACGGGTCGGCCATGAGTTCCGACCAAGGGCAGCCTTCGATGCGCTTCATCATGATGACAGGCAATCCATCACCGTCGACGCCGACGTCGTAGATCGGCACGATGCTCGGGTGCTCGAGCGTGCCCGTCACCCACGCTTCACGCAGCATGCGAACGGCGTCTGACGCATCGCTCAGGCCGCTCTTGAGCGTCTTCACTGCAACGTGTCGTCCGAGGGTCGCCTGTGTGGCCAGCCGCACAATGCCCATGCCGCCTTGCCCGATCGTTTCGTGCATGAGCAACTCGCGACCGAGTGAATCGCCCATCGCTCGAAGCGTTTCGATTGCGGCGAGATCGCGCGCGTTGGCGTCTCCATCGGGCTCTATCGTTTGAAACGGAGCGTCGACCAATGTTTGCGCCTGTTCGAAGTTTTCCGCGATGCGACGAGCGATGGTTCTTGCAAGCTCGATGTCGTTCATTCATTCCACGCAGGCGCGACCGATCGTAGTCAATTTTCCTGATTATTCCAAGCGTCACCCGATGAGTGGCGAAAGGCGAATCGCAGCGCCTGAGTCATGCGCGCGAGATCGTAACCGCACGGTGTCGGTTGCGAGCATGCCGCACGCACCGCTCACGTCGCGGCCTCGCGTATGTCGAACCGTCACGCGGCAACCTCGTTCGTAGAGCCGCTGAGCGAACGCGCGCAATATCTCATCCGATGGGGCCCCAAACGCAGTGCCGGGAAACGAGTTGAAGGGGATGACGTTGAGGTTGTGGCGAAACCCTGAGACCCAAACCGCGAGGCGATCCGCGTCTTCGCTCGTGTCGTTCTCGCCTGCGAGCAACACGTACTCGATCGTCACCTTATCGCGTGAATCCTTGGTCCA
>JAHFDY010000150.1 GCA_023248735.1 Myxococcales bacterium | reverse complement strand
ACGAGCGCTTCCGTCGGCGCCCCTGTGACGCCGCGCTCACGAAAAAATGTGATCGAGAATCAGGTTCTTAACATCCGTTGCGTGCAAATTTCGCTCTGGCACCAACTGCGGTTCCGTCGACAAGAACAACGGCCCCTCATTGGGGTCGTCCGTGATGCGACCGTGCGAGCCTTTGACGAGCGAAGCATCGAGCGGGATGACGTCCATGAGCATCCGAAATCCTAACAGCTTTTGCGCAAGACGAAACGCGACACGAGCTTGCGGCACGCGGAGCTTGGGGTCGATGAAAAGCTCGACGGGGTCGTACCCAGGCTTGCGGTGGATGTCGACGGTCCGCGCAAAGTCCGGCGCGAGCGCGTCGTCGAGCCAATAGTAGTAGGTGAACCACTTGTCGGCCTTCGCGACCGCGAACAGATCTCCGGAGCGCGCGTGGTCGAGCCCGATGGTATGCAGTTCATCGCTGCCGAAAACACGATCCACACCCGGGAGCTTCTCGACGAGATCGCGAACCTTGGAAACGAGCGCCTTGTTGCGAACGTACACATGGGCGACCTGATGATCGGACACGGCAAATGCTTCGCTCCCGCCCGTGTCGAGCTTCTCGAGGCCGAGTTCCGTCCGCACCCGCAAGAGTTTTGCGTCGCGGAGTGCGCGGTTGATGTGAATGGCACCTGATACAGGCGTGATCCCATATTCGGAGAGTACGACGACGCGAGCGTTGGCTTTCTGAACGTGGTCGATAAGTTCACCGACGAGATCGTCCACTGCGCGCAGGTCGGCGGCAATCTTCGGATCGTCTGGGCCGAGGCGCTGCAGGTTGTAGTCGAGGTGTGGAATGTAGACGAGCGTCAACGTCGGTTTTCGCGTGTCGAACACATACCGCGCGCAGTTTGCGATCCACCGACTTGATACGATGTCCGCCTTCGGTCCCCAAAAATTGAACAGAGGGAAGACGCCCAACCCTTCTTGATCCTGCAGCTCGTCGCGGAGCTCTTCGGGCTCGGTGTATAAGTCTGGGAGCTTGCGCCCGTCGGCCGGATAGAGCGGCCGTGGCGTCACCGCGTAGTCGGCGGAGCTGTACATATTGTACCACCAGAACAGTTTCGCGCAGGTGAACGCGCTGTCGCGCCTTCGGGCTGCGTCCCAGATTTTCTCCCCGTCGACGAGGTGATTGGACTGGCGCCAGAAGAGGACCTCAGCGAGGTCACGGAAATACCATCCGTTGGCGACACACCCGTGCTCGCGCGGCATGAGCCCGGTCGTGAACGTTGACTGAACCGAACAGGTGACGGCGGGACATACAGTCTGCAACGGGCGCATCACACCGCTGCTTGCGAGTCGACGAAGATTGGGCGTTGACGGGCCAATGAGTTTCGGCGTCAACCCGACGATATTGAGAACAACGGTTCTGTGCATGGGGCTCCAGGAGAGATCGGGGCGCTATCGCGTGACCACGGGTGCTTGGCCGCGGAGAACGGAGTTTCCCTCCCAGAGTTCGGTCTGATCGATCGACGTTGCCATGCCGAGCTCCGAGCGATCGATGCGCCCGGTTTGGCCAAAAAATGAGAGCGGATTGTTCCAAACGATGTCGACAATCGCCGCTTCGGAAATCTCCGCCTCGCGAAAAGCGGCGATGGTCTTCGGGACCTTCAACGGGTCGCTCACGCCCCAGTCGGCAGCGCTGTTGATGATCATGCGCTCCGATCCGTATTGTTTGACGAGCGCGGTCATGCGCACTTCATCCATTTTCGTATTGGGATAAATCGAGTGCCCGGCCCAGCAACCGGTGCGCAGAACGAGCGGAAGCGTCTCTTCGTTGTTGTGGTCGATGAGCACGCGTTCCTCTGGAAAGCGTTGCTCGCGAATGAGCGCAAGGCTCCGCTCTGTGCCTTTCTTCTTGTCGCGATGGGGTGTGTGCACAAGAACCGGAAGGTCGAACTTTCGCGCGAGATCGAGCTGGATGGCGAAGTACTTTTCCTCGTCAGAGGTCATGTCGTCGAAACCGATCTCGCCGACGGCGACGACGCCGTCCTTTCCAAGGTAGAGCGAAAGCAGGTCGATGACTCCCGGTGCGATTTGCGGATTGTTGGCTTCCTTCGGGTTGAGTCCGAGGGTGCAGAAATGAACAATGCCAAATTGGCTCGCACGAAATCGCTCCCAGCCGAGCAATGAAAGAAAATAGTCTTCAAACGTAGCGACGTGCGTGCGCGGCTGACCGAGCCAAAATGCTGGCTCAATGAGTGCGGAAATCCCTGCGGCGGCCATGCTCTGGTAGTCGTCGGTGGTCCGCGACGTCATGTGGATATGGGGGTCGAAGATGTTCACACGCACTCCTGGTTGGGCATGATCGGGACAGCTAAGTTAACAGACTCAAGTCAGAAGGTATCGGACGCCCTGCCGCGCGTCGTTCCGACGCCAAATACTCTGCCATTCGCCGCAGCTCGGGTGTCTTGCGGTCGTGCAAGCCGACGACGTTTGCGAGAGGCAAACCGATGAACACGGCTTTGATCACCATCTGATTGAAGTTGAGGTCGGCGAAGTGTGCTGCAGGAAATGGATTGTCACAGGCGATGGCCTGGAAGATCGGTTCTACGTTTGTTCGACATGCATCGACCGCGACCGGTGTGAATCGCGCTGGATCCGGAAGTAGGGCAAGAGAGCGCAGAACCGATTGACGCTCGCGGTTGTCACCTCGCGCAAAACAGAGCTCGATCCACGCTTGAAAGGTGGCACCCATTTCCGCCTCGGCGCCGAACGAAGCCGCGTGGAGAAAGAGGACCGCGCGCGCGAGTTCGTCTGTGGACCACGCGTCGAGTCGAAAGCCGTTGCCCATGCACGTCTCTGCCGCTTTTTCTTCGGCTGTGAGAACGAGTCGCGACTTTCCAAACAAGCGACCCACATCGGCGAGTCGCTGCGTGCAGAGCCTTTCGAGGTCGTCCCCATTGGCGCTGTCGTTCAGGGCCGAAAGCGGAAGCCAACCGACGGCCGCTGGCGTTCTCGATGCAAGCAACGCCGTCATGAAATCAAGTGGGAGCATGTTGAGAGTCCCATCATACACGCCCATCAATTTGCTATTAGCGCGCAGATCGGCGGTCTAGGCTGCGCGCTGTGCCCATGACATTTGAAGATTCGCTACGACCACTTCGCGGAGATCTCAATCGCGCGCTGCTCGTTATTCTTGCGCACTTTAGGGCGCAGATAGGCACCATTCATTTGCTCGAAGCCGACGGTCTTCTCCATCTTCGCGCGCACACGCCGGGGATTCCGGAGCCGGTCCTCGAAGCCACGCGCGTCATTCCAATAGGCAAGGGGATTGCGGGGCTTGCCGTCGAGCGCAAAGAACCCATCAACCTGTGCAACCTTCAGCAGGACGCGACGGGCGACGTACGCCCCGGCGCTCGGGCGACGCAGGCCATGGGATCCATTTGCGTCCCCATGTTCGATGGCGACCGGGCCGTGGGCGCGCTTGGGATTGCAACCATGCACGAGCGGACGTTTCAAGACGATGAGATTGCGGCCCTCGTGGCTGCTGGGCGCGTTCTGGTTGGCTGAGTTGCGTCGATGCTTTCCCGACTAACCGCGCGGAACATAGAGTCCATCGCGGATCATTTGTTCGACGTGCGCGCGGATCGTTTCGCGTAGTGGGCGGTAGTTGAGTCCAAGACGCGCGCGGCTCCTTGCAGCGTCGATGCGAAGGGGAACGTCAACGTTGCTCGACACATACTTCCAGGAGAACCCTGCTGTTGGCGCGACCATGTAAGCGAGCCATTTGGGAACGCGCATTCGGGGTAGGCGTAGCTTCGCACCGAAGTCCTCACGGAGCCAATGGATGACGTCCCAAATGCCTGCAGCGTCGCCCACGAGCGCGTGCCGTCCTTCTGCGTCGGTGCGCAACGCTGCTTCAACGTGCGCGCAACCCACATCACGAACGTCGACCCATGGTGCGTAGAATTGCCACATGCCGCTCGCGCGACGTCCGTCGATGAGTCCAAGCAGGAAGTCGATGCTCGCAGAATCGTTGCGGGTGGTGAGTGATGGCCCCATCACGAAGCCAGGGTTGACCACGACTAGGCGCCAGTGGGCTTGCGCTCCGGCGAGTTTCCACGCTTCACGTTCCGCAACCGTCTTCGAAAATGGATATGCGCCGTAGGAAAGAGAGCTGGTCTCGTTCCAATCTTCTTCCGTGAGCGGTCGTCCGAGCGCGGTGCAATCGGACGGGTCACCATAGATCGCGTAAGTGCTCGACGTCAGCACCACACGACGAACGCTTGGCATCGAGGAGCACGTCTTCAAAACGTTCCGCGTGCCGTTCAGCGCGGGGTCAACAAGATCGCGTTGCGGATTTTGGGTCCCACTCAACTCGAACGGTGAAGCGGTATGGATAACGACTTCGCAACCGTCGATAGCCGCAGAGAACGAGCCCGCATCAAGCAGATCGGCTGCAAAGAGCTTGAGCGTTCCGGGCGACTCTTGCGCGAGGCGCGTGAGGTGCCCGACCTTCGCTTGGTTCGTCGGTTCGCGCGCGGTGGCATGTACCGTAGCGCCGCGCGCCAGCAACTCGCGCACAACGTGAGCCGCAACGTAGCCAGTGGCGCCTGTTATGGCGACAGGACCGGAAAAGGGGGACGATGGATCAGGCACGTTGCAACGCAGTGTAGTCGCTGCCGACGTAACGGTGAAGGTCATCAACGAAGCGCCGACTTCTGACGACATGCGCCGATGTGTAAGAGTCTCGAATGCGTGACTCGCACGAAGAATTTTTCGTCTCAGCGTCTACCGGTTACCTTCGGGGCGCGAGTTACAATTTGCCTTTGGGGCGGGAGTCATAATGAGAAAAATCGTGAAGTGGGCGCTCTCCAGCGCGGTGGTGGGCGCGACGATCTTCGGCGGGGCTAGGCCAAGCGAAAGCGCGACTGGTTCGAGCTTCGATACCAACGCGAGCCAGCGCAAAGCGTGCACATACGGGCCGGGTTCGACAATCTCGCAATCGGTTGGCGCGAATGTCCCAAGGGGTGACACGATTCCGATCAAGCACGTTGTCGTGCTGATGATGGAGAATCGTAGCTTCGACCATTACTATTCTGGGTTGAAGAAGTACTACCCGAACCCGGTGGGCAGCGGCGGCTGCGCCGCTAGCGACTCAAAGTGCGTCGACGTTTGGCCTGACGGAAAAAATGTTGGCTCCAGCTACACAAGCCAAAAGGTGAAAGTTCCTCAGCACCACGAGAAGCACTATTGCGTAACCGACACCGCGCACAATTGGGAGCCGGTGCACCGCCAGTGGAATGGCGGCAAGATGGATCAGTTTGCGGCGGAGAGTGATCCCGGCGGCGTCCGCACGATGGGCTACTACACCGAAGCGGATCTCCCGTTTTACTATTACCTCGCGTCCAATTATGCGATCAGCGATCGTTACTTTTCGCCACTCCTAGGACCTACCTGGCCAAACCGTTGGTTCTTCTATGGTGCGACGTCATGGGGTCGCCTTAAGACCCCTGACAAGCCGGTGCTCCCGAACGAGCTGCAAGCGCGTCCCGACATTGTCGCGGCGATGAAGACGGCCGGCAAGAGCGTGAAACTCTATCGCGGTGGCAGTGTGCAATGGGCAATGGCCGGTTTCGCCGATCCATCGAGAGCTGGCGAGTCCCTCGAGAACTTTGAAGAAGACGTGAGGAAAAACCGCCTCCCGGATTTGTCGATCCTTGATCCCAATTTCATCATCCTCAACTTCGACAAGGCCACGACACGCGACGACGACGAGCACCCGCCGAGCAACATTCAGCGCGGCCAACGTTTTGCGGCCCGTGTGATTGCGGCGATCACATCCAACGCCGAGTCGTGGAAGAACACCGCGCTCTTCATCACCTACGACGAACATGGCGGTCTGTACGATCACGTGGCGCCTCCGCCCGCGTGCGATCCTGGTGACTCCTTTAGTCAGGGCCTCAAAGACACCGAGGGCAAGGCAGCAAAGCTCGACCACTATGGCGTTCGTGTGCCACTGATTATCGTATCGCCTTACGCTAAGCGTGGATACGTGAGCCACGAGGTCGCCGATCACACGAGCATTACTCGATTCATCGAGGCGAAGTTCGGGCTCGGCGCGCTAACAAAGCGCGACGCAAACGCCTGGCCTCTGTACGATATGTTCGACTTCACGGTGGTTCCAAAAGAGGACACTGCGCTCAAGACTGCGGTTGGCCTGGCTCAGCTCAACCCAACCGAAGATGCTTGGTGCCGCAACAACGAACCCGAGAGTGGTTTCAGCGACGGGACGAGTGGATCGTGCACAGCTGCTACGCCGCAGGCCGACGTGGAGCCCAACGGTTCGGTCGATCGCGCCCAGAGCGTCAAGGATCCGAGTTGCCACAACTTGACGTCTTCCGTGGCTGCAAAGCTCCCCGTTTTTGCCACGCCGCTCCCGGTCATCTCCGGGACACTTAGCGGAGCTGGCGACGTCGACTTTTTCTATCACGAGTCGGTGGACGCCTACAGTTGCAACATCGCACCCAAGGCTGAGATTCTGACCGACGGAGTCGAGGTCTGCGTCTTTCCGATTTGCAAAACAGGCGGCAAGGTGTCGCTCAAGTGCACCGGCGGTTCGTCTCTTGAGGAGCTTGGCGTCGTCGAGCAAGGGTGCTGTCGTACGGGCAAGGGTAAGATCGAAATGGACTACGATTGCAAGGGCACAACCGATGAGTCGGGACGCGTCTATTACCGCGTGACGCAGAAGAAGACGGCGTGCACCGGGTACAAGTTCACGTACCAATACTGAAACCGAAAGCATCGGATACCCGGGTTGCGGCATCGTTTCCGGGTATGAGGTGGTTGCCGGCGCTTGCTTCGTTTTCGTTCATTCTGATGGCTAGCTCCTGCGTGAGTTGGCGCCGAGGCCCCTTGGCGCCGATACGTTCGCCCATCGTGCACGTCCCCTCGTCGGGGCGTGCGTTTCAGGCTTTGCCGACGCGTGATGGGTCTTGGATCTTCGCATCGCTGACGGTTCCTGACGCGGGTTCGCCAGGCATCGCAGTGTACAGGCGCACCCACACCGGACTGTCCTTTGTACGCCTCGTCCCGATCGACGATCCGCCCACTGGGATGATCCTCACGCACGATGAGAAGTTGCTCGTTGTGGCAGCCGGCAATCGCCTTGCGTTCCTCGACGTTGCGCGGCTCACTGGTGGCGCCGACGTTGCGGTCCTGGGTTACTTGGATGAGCACAAGAAGGGGCTTGGTCGCATCTATGTAAATGTAACATACGACGATCAATTTTTGTTCGCCAGCGATGAACGCGCTCGTACCATTACGGTAATCAATCTCGCTATGGCGCGCGCGTCCGGCTTCTCACCGAGCTCAATCGTGGGAAAGATCCCGGTCGGCAATGCTCCGATCGATCTCGCGTTTTCGCCGGACGAGAAGCACCTCTACACGACGAGCCAGTCGATGCCTCGCAAGATGCGGTGGCCGCTTGCTTGCCGACGCGAGGGCGCGAGCGCCGATTCGCCGCCGGATCACAGCAACGGCGCGATCCTTATCGTCGATGTCGAACGCGCCAAAACCGATCCCGAGAACTCGGTGGCTGGCATCGTGGCGGCGGGGTGTAGCCCCGTGCGGCTGGTGCTCTCGCCCAAGGGCGATGTCGCTTACGTGTCAGCCCGCGGAATGGACGCACTGCTTGCATTCGATACGAAGAAGCTACTCACCGATCCCGACCACGCGCTCGTCGGTCAGGTACCTGTGGGTCCATCGCCGGTTGGTGTGGCGCTCTTCGATTCTGGACGACGCGCCGTCGTAACGAGCTCGAATCGATTCTCGGGCGGCGAGGGCGATCGGCAGTCGCTCTTCGTTATCGATACGTCGCGAGTCGCAGAGGGTGCGGCTGCGGTCTTAGGTACAATCCCTGCCGGTGCGTTTCCTCGCGAGTTGAGAGTGACCGCGGATGGGCACACTCTTTTGCTTACGAACTTCGCGTCCAAGACGCTCCAAGTCATTGACCTTACGCAAGTGACCTTATTTCCGGCGAAGTAACGCTCCGCAGGCCTGCATGGCGCCGAAGAGTGCTTACGCGAAAACCTCGCCGAGGCGAGCGAGGGCATCGTCAAGCTTGTCGCCGTCAATCGACCAAGCCAATCGGAACGCGTTGGGCACGCCAAAGAATGCGCCCGGTGCAACAACGACCCCGTGATCGCGGATGCCTCTTTCGATCCGCGCCGTGAAGTCTTCGTCGGTGCGCGTGTCGACGGCGAAACCGAAGAGCCCTTCTTGTGGCGCGCTCCACGCAAGATGGGCACGCGCTGCAAGCCACGCTTCCACGCGTTCGCGCTTTCCACCGATCGTAGCGCACACCCATTCTGCAATCGCCGGCAGGCGATCGAACGCGTGCACGCCGATCGCCATCCACGGCAGCGGCATTGCGCCAAGAGTGGCAAGCAGAGCATCGTCGCCGCGGGCGATGACGTCTTCTGGGCCGAGCACCCACCCGATGCGATGTTCGCCGAGGCCGTAGCACTTTGTCAGGCTCCCCACCGCGACGATATTCGGCGCGAGGTGCCGCGCGCTCTCGCCCCAGATTCCACGTGCATCGCAAAAAGATCCCATGGGTGCGTAGACCTCGTCGACGATCACATGAGCGCCACGTGCACCAGCGATTCGCGCGACCTCGCGGATCGCAGAAGCGTCTGCTCGAACGCCACTCGGATTGTGCAAATTTGTCAGAGCAACAACGCGTGTGCGGTCCGTGATCGCGCGCGCGACCTCTGCAGGGTCGAGCTCAAAGCGACTTGAAGCGGATCGATCGAACCACGTTATTTTTGCGCCGACTCCCTGAGCGATGCGATGCATCGGTTCGTATGTGACGCGCTCGATCAATACCTCGTCGCCCGGCGTCAGCAACGACGCATACGCGACCCAGAGTGCGTGCGAGGCTCCGAATGCAGGGAGTGCTTCGCTCGCTGCAACGCCGTTGTACGTTGCGATGCGTCCACGGATCGCATCCCAGGTGGCGGTGAGACTTGCGAGGTCTCCGGGTACATCGAGCGATGGTCTGTTCTTGCCAGCTACGCCGCTGCTCGCGAGATCGAGCGACACGTTGCCGTAGTGTTTGATCGCCCAGCGGAGGTATTCGGTCGGTGCAAACATTTGGAAACTCGCGTGCGTGAAACGTCACCCTTTGGCGATCGCTTGGTCCACCTTCCCCTCAAGCCTTTGGTGGCTTCGCTTCCTCAACGAGTTGCGCGCTAAATACATCGATCGGGATAGCGCCGAGCTCGCCACGCTCTCGCGAACGGACTCCGACGGTCGAAGCCTCGGCCTCTTTCGCTCCTACGACACAGAGGTAGGGGTAGCGTGCGAGTCGCGCGTTGCGGATCTTTGCTCCCAGCTTATCTGCCGAGCTGTCGAGGTCCACGCGGAGGCCAAGATCCGCGAGCTTCTTTTGAACCTCGAGCGCGTACGCATCGACCTTCTCGCTCACGGTGAGGACGATCGCTTGCCGGGGAGCAATCCACGTTGGAAAGTTCCCGCCGATGTGTTCGAGGTAAATGCTGAAGAACCGCTCGATCGAACCGAAGATCGCACGATGAAGCATGACGGGCCGGTGCTCTTTGCCATCTTCCGCGATGTAGGCGAGGTCGAAACGTGCAGGGATGTTCGGGTCGTACTGGAAAGTGCCGAGTTGCCAAGCTCGCTTGAGCGCATCCTCGACGTGAAACTCGAGCTTCGGACCGTAGAACGCGCCTTCTCCAGGCAACACCTCGAACGCGAGCCCAGCCTTCTTGAGCCCCTGCGCGAGCGCATCTTCGGCCATGTCCCACTCTTCTTCGGACCCGAGCCGCTTATCGGGGCGCGTCGCCAACTTGACGGCGATCTTCTCGAACCCGAACGCGCGGTACACGTCGTAGAAGAACTTGAGAAACGCCTCGAGCTCGCTTGGTACTTGCTCCCGTGTGCAGAAGACGTGACCGTCATCTTGACAGAACGTCCGCACGCGCGAGAGACCATGCACGACGCCGCCGCGCTCGTAACGGTGGAGGCGGCCAAAGTCTGTGACGCGCCATGGCAGTTCGCGATAGCTGCGCCTGCGCGAGCCGAAGAGAATGCAGTGGCTCGGGCAGTTCATCGGCTTGATGCCCGCTGAGTCGGCGCGAAGGACGTCGGCCAGTTTTGCGGGCTCGACCCCTTCGATCAGGTCCTCTGTCCACACGCGGTACATATTCTCGTTGTAGTGGTCGAGATGACCGCTTTTTCGAAAGAACGCGGCGTCGAATATCTGAGGAGTGACGACCTCTTGGTAGCCGCGACTCTCGTACATGTTGCGCACGTAGTCGATCATCTGATTGTAAACGAACGCACCCTTCGGCAAGAAGAACGGCATGGCCGGCGCGCCCTCGTTGAAGAGGAAGAGGTCAAGCTCCTTGCCGAGCTTCCTGTGGTCGCGCAGCTTCGCTTCCTCGATGAGGCGCAAGTGTTCGTCAAGCGCTTCCTTGGTTGGAAAGGCGGTTCCATAGATGCGCTGCAGCATCGGGTTGCGCTCGTCGCCACGCCAATACGCGCCCGCAACGTGGGTGAGCTTCACGGCCTTGAGAAAGCCCGTCGAAGGAACGTGAGGGCCTTCACAGACGTCGAACCAAGGGTGCTCTTTGTCGCCGTGGCGATAGAGGGATACCTCTTCGCCTTCCGGGATGGCGTCGATGATCTCGACTTTGAAGCGCTCGCCCATGTCTGAAAACGTGCGGCGCGCGTTCTCGCGCGAAACGACATCGCGCGAGAACGGAGAGTTCTTCTTCACGATTTCCGCCATCACGACTTCGATCTTGCGAAGATCGTCTTCTGTGAAGCCTCCGCCCGACTTGTCAAAATCGTAGTAGAAGCCGGCGTCGATCGCAGGACCGATGGTGACCTTCGTTCCCGGAAAGAGGCGCTGCACGGCGTCGGCCATCACGTGGGCGGTTGAGTGCCTTATGACCGCGAGCCCCTCGGGGTCTGAGGCCTTGATTGGCGTGAGTGACCACGTCGGATCGATCGGCGTATGAAGGTCGATGACCTTACCGTTCGCTCGAACTGCAACGACATCATCGCCGATCTTCCCGTGGGCTGAGAGAAGGTCGCGTGGGGTCTTTTTCTCGGTAGCTTGGCTTCCCATGGGCGCGTGAGTCTAACACGTGACATCGGCCTGGCCCGATTCATCGCCATGTTACGGAGCGCGAAGGCTGAGGGCGCCAAGGTAGTCGCGCTTTCCGACGGTCACGCCGTTGTGCCGCAGAATCGCGTACGCGGTGGCGAGATGAAAGAAGAAGTTCGGGATCGCGTGCTCGACGAAGTAGTCGGCGCCGCTCATGGTCTTGCCCTCCCAGCGAGGTTGGGTCACGGAGCGGGACGCCGCGCCGTCGAAGTCCTTCGCCGAATAGGTCTCGAGGTGCGTGAGAACGGAACGAACGCGGGCGCGAAGTTCGTCGATCGTTTGTTCGGTATCGGCGTGCGCGGGTGCGTCCTTACCGCTGAGCCGCGCGGCCGCGACCTTTGCCGTGTCGCATGCGATCTGAATCTGACGTGCAAAGGCAAATTGATCGGGCGCAAGTCGCAGCGAGAGGAAGAGGTTCGCGTCGAACGATTTCGCTTGTGCATGGGAGACCGCCGCGTCGAGCCACTTGTCGACTTGGCCGAGTTGCTTCTTCATCTGAGTGAAAATTTCGTAGTACATGCGGCGGGAGCGTAGCAGTTGCGTTACCGCCGCGCGCATTCGATCGGATGAGGTACGCACCCGGAGGAATCCACTATTTCGGGCGGGTCGACACCGGCCCGTCTTGTGCAACATTACGTTTCGAAAATGCAGTTTGCGAAACTTGGCTTATGGTTGAGCTCCGGCGTGCTCATGGTTGCGACCTCGTCGTGTGGAGGGGACGCGGCGCGTCAATTGGTGACGGAGGTTATCCCGGATCTCGCCGAGACCTGCCCCGCCGGCCAGATGCCTCAGGTCGGCCAAGCGGGCTGCCGCCCTGTGGGGGCAACGGTCATTCCAAGTGGTTTCGTCGCGGACGGACCGTCGGGTTTTGTGGCGACGCTTCCGGCAGT